>JASLDQ010000217.1 GCA_030151505.1 Chromobacteriaceae bacterium | reverse complement strand
CTTGTGCGGATGCACGAACTCCACCGGATCCTCGACCGTGATGATGTGGCCGTAGGTGTTCTCGTTGCGCCAGTCGAGCATCGCGGCCTGGGTGGTCGTCTTGCCGGAGCCGGTGGCGCCGACCATGATGATCAGGCCGCGCTTGGTCAGCGCGACGTCCTTGAGCACGCGCGGCAGGCCCAGGCTGTCGATGGTGGGGATCTCGGCCGGGATCGTCCGCAGCACGATGCCCACGTGGCTCTGCTGCAGGAACGCGCTGCAGCGGAAGCGGCCGATGCCGGCCGGCGAGATCGCGAAGTTGCACTCCTTGGTGCGCTCGAAGTCGGAGGCCTGCTTGTCGTTCATGATCGCGCGCGCCAGCGCCATCGTGTGCGCGCCGGTCAGTGGCTGCGGCGACACCTTGGTGACCTTGCCGTCGACCTTGATCGCCGGCGGGAAGTCGGCCGTGAGGAACAGGTCGGAGCCATTGCGCGTGACCATCAGGCGCAGCAGGTCATTGACGAACTTCGATGCTTGTTCTCTTTCCATGGCTTCGCAACCTCTTCGTGACTACACCCTCGATATTGCCAGCATCGGGCAGACGTGGGGGTGTTCAATGGCAACCGCTGCGCACGACGCGCGCGAGCGTGCGGGATTTGGCGCTTACTCGCGCGTGAGCAGTGCCGACAGCCGGGCGCTGACCTGGCGCAGCCGCAGCGACAGCCGGCGCGCGAGCCACGCCAGCATCGCGGCGGCCAGGCGCGGCTCGTGCTGCATCATGCGGTCGAGCGCGGCGGCGCCCAGGACCGCGAACTTGGCCGGCGTCAGCGTGGTGCAGGCCGAGAACCTCGCCCCGGCGTCGAGCAGCGACATCTCGCCCAGCACGTCGCCCGCGCGCGACTCGCCCAGGCGCGCCTTCGCGCCCCAGGGCTGCACGCGCTCGACGGCCACGGTGCCGTCCAGCACGATCAGCAGGAAGTCGCCCTGCTCGTCCTGCCCGATCACCTGGCGGCCGGCCTCCACCTGCACATATTCGAGGTAGTTGCCGAACACCGACAGCGCCTCCGGCCCGAGCTGAGACAGCTGCGGATCCTGGCCGAACAGCTTGACCAGCGCCAGCGTGCCCAGCGCCGGATCGTAGGGCTGGGTGTGCAGGTCGATGCTGCGCGTGTCCCAGCTGACCATCAGCTGCGTGTCCTGCTGGCCCTCCTGGAACTGCGTCGCGAAGTAGCTGGAGGATTCGTCCCGCGGCGTGGTGGCCTGCGGCGCGGGCTTGCGGCGAAACCGGGCGAGAAGGTTTTTCACGGGAAGCGCGTCTGGCGAGGGGATCAGCCCGGGAAGTTTTCCGGGAATTTGGCCTTCTGGCGCGCTTCCACGGGGGCGACGACATTGCGCCGCACGAGGTCGGCCAGGCACTGGTCGAGCGTCTGCATGCCCGCGGTCTGGCCGGTCTGGATCGCCGAATACATCTGCGCGATCTTGTTCTCGCGGATCAGGTTACGGATGGCTGCGGTGCCCAGCATGATTTCGTGCGCAGCGATCCGGCCGCTGCCGTCGCGGCGCTTGAGCAGCGTCTGCGAGATCACGGCCCGCAGCGATTCGGACAGCATCGAGCGCACCATTTCCTTTTCGGCGGCGGGGAAGACGTCGACGATGCGGTCGATGGTCTTGGCAGCCGAGCTGGTGTGCAGCGTGCCGAACACCAGGTGGCCGGTTTCGGCGGCGGTCAGCGCCAGCCGGATGGTTTCGAGGTCGCGCATTTCGCCGATCAGGATCACGTCCGGGTCTTCGCGCAGGGCGCTGCGCAGGGCGTTGGAGAAGCCGTGGGTGTGCGGGCCGACTTCGCGCTGGTTGATCAGGCAGCGCTTGGGCTGGTGGACGAATTCGATCGGGTCCTCGATGGTGAGGATGTGCGAGTAGGCGTTGTCGTTGATGTAGTCGATCATCGCCGCCAGCGTGGTCGATTTGCCCGAGCCGGTCGGCCCGGTCACCAGCACGATGCCGCGCGGATAGCCGGCGATTTCGGCGAAGATCGGCGGTGCGGCCAGGTCTTCCAGCGTCAGCACCGTCGACGGAATGGTGCGGAACACCGCGCCGGCGCCGCGATTCTGCACGAAGGCATTGACGCGGAAGCGCGCGATGCCGGGGAGTTCGAAGGAGAAGTCGACTTCCAGCGAGTCTTCGTAAATCTTGCGCTGATAGTCGTTCATGATGTCGTACACCATGTCGTGCACGTCGCTGTGCGCCAGTGGCGGCAGATTGATGCGACGCACGTCGCCATGGACGCGGATCATCGGCGGCAGTCCGGCCGACAGGTGCAGGTCGGATGCATTGTTCTTGACTGAGAAGGCAAGAAGCTCGGAAATTTCCATTTATACTTTCCCTGTTCAAGAACCGCGGTTGATCCGTTGAGAGCACCGTCTGCCGGCTTGTGGCGCATTGCGGACATGCGTGAACGGATACGCCCGCTCTTTAAAGGCCGTCCTCTTCATCCTTTGTAGCGATGACGTCCCCATGCCGCAACCAAGTGCCCAAAATTATGATGTCAATTGAATCGGCGCTGCAAGGCGTCACCCAACGTATTCGTGCGGCGGAATTCGCCGCCGGCCGGGCCGAGGGCAGCGTGACGCTGCTGGCCGTGAGCAAAACCTTTCCGGCCGAGGCGGTCCGCGCCGCTGCCGCCAGCGGCCAGCGCGCGTTTGGCGAGAACTATGTGCAGGAACTGGTCGACAAGACTGCTGCACTGGCCGATCTGGCGCTGGAATGGCATTTCATCGGCCCTTTGCAGAGCAACAAGACCCGTCCGGTGGCCGAGCGGGCCGACTGGGTGCATTCGATCGACCGCCTGAAAATCGCCGAGCGCCTGTCGGCGCAGCGGCCGGCCGGGTTGCCGCCCCTGCAGGTGTGCGTGCAGGTCAATGTCAGCGGGGAGGCCAGCAAGAGCGGGGTGCTGCCCGCCGAGGCCGTTGCGCTTGCCCGGGCGGTGGCCGTTCTGCCCGGCCTGCGCCTGCGCGGGCTGATGTGCATTCCCGAGCCGACGGCGGACCGGGAGAAGCTGGCCGGGCAGTTCCGCTGCGCCCGCGGGCTTCTGGCGCAGCTGGCCGCAGAAGGGCTGTCGCTCGATACCCTGTCGATGGGGATGTCGGCCGACCTGGAACTGGCGGTGGCGGAGGGGGCGACGCTGGTGCGGATCGGCACGGCCATCTTCGGCGCGCGCGACTATACGCGTTGAGGCCGCCCACCGGTTTCCGCGGTGATGGCGGCCTTGTCGCCAGCCCATGCGGCTGGCCCGCAGGCGGAGGTTGCCAGCGGCGTTAAGGCGGGCCTACTGCGAGACGACGTATGCTTTATTCCATTCCAACAAGGCTATCCATTTCTATGCAGATTACTTTCATCGGCGGCGGCAATATGGCCTCTGCCATCATCGGCGGCCTGTACCGGTTGCCGGATACCCGTATCGCCGTGGTCGAACCCGGCGCCGGCAAGCGCGCAGACCTGAGCGCCCGCTTCGGCGTCACCGGTCTGGAGGCCCTGCCCGTCCGTCTGTCGGCTGCCGACATCGTCGTGCTGGCGGTCAAGCCGCAGCAGCTGCGCGATGTATGCACGGCGCTGGCACCGCGTCTGAACGGGGCCCTGGTCATCTCGATTGCCGCCGGCATCGGGATCGCGGTGCTGTCGCGCTGGCTGGGCGGCAGCACGCGCATCGTGCGGGTGATGCCGAACACGCCGGCCATGGTGGGCAAGGGTGTCTCCGGCCTGTATGCCGACGCGGGCGTAACGGCCGATGACCGCGCCGCCGCCGAAACCATCATGCGCGCGGTGGGCACGACCCTGTGGCTCGATACCGAGAGCGGCATCGACGACATCACCGCCGTGTCCGGCAGCGGTCCGGCCTATGTGTTCTATTTCATCGAGGCGCTGGAAGCCGCCGCGCGCGATGTCGGTTTCGATGCCGACACCGCGCGCGAGCTGGCGCTGTCGACCTTCGAGGGCGCCGTGGCGCTCGCCCGCCACAGCGGCGAGCCGGCCGGCGTGCTGAAGCAGAAAGTGATGTCCAAGGGCGGAACAACCGAGCGGGCCATTGCCCGCTTCGACGCCGAAGGTGTGGCCGCGGCGGTTCTGGCCGGCGCGCGCGACTGCCGGGCCCGCTCGGTGGAGATGGGTGAAGAAATGGGACGGGACTGAGCCATGCTGCTCGACACCTTGCGTTTCCTGATCAAGACGTGCGCCGACCTGTTCGTGCTGGTGCTGCTGCTGCGCTTCTATCTGCAAGTCGTGCGCGCGTCGTTTGCCCATCCGCTGGCGCAATTCGTCGTGAAGCTGACCAACTTCGCTGTGCTGCCCCTGCGCCGCGTGGTGCCGAGCTTCCGCGCCTATGACAGTGCCACGATGGTGCTGGCGTGGCTGGTGTCGCTGCTGGCCATCGTGCTGATGCTCTGGCTCGCGCCGGTACCTTACAACCTGCTGGCGCCGCAAAGCTGGCTGGGGGTGGTCTTGCTGGCCGTTCTGGAGGTGTTCCGCGCGTCCGTGCACCTGTTGATGGGGTCGGTGATCGTGCAGGCCGTTCTGTCTTGGGTCAGCCCATACAACCCCCTGACGGCCATTCTGGAACTCCTCACCCGCCCTTTCCTCAAACCGTTCAGGCGCCTGAACGTGGGCGGGGTGGATTTGTCGCCGCTGGTGCTGCTGCTGTTGCTGCAAGTGATCCTGATGCTGCCTGTCGCGGTATTGGAACGGACCCTGTTGGGGCAGCTGCAATTTGCGATGTAGTCATACCCAAGGGAGGGGGATTCCGATATCCTTTCATGCGGATGTCTTGACGTTGTTTTCACTTCCAAAACAGGAATCGTACTCATGAAAAAGAGCCTTCTGCTTGCCGCTGCCATCGCCACCGTCGTGTCCGCCCCGGTGTTCGCCAACGCCCAGCTGGCCCAGCAAAAGAACTGTATGTCGTGCCACGCCATCGACAAGAAGATTGTCGGTCCGTCGTACAAGGATGTGGCGGCCAAGTACAAGGGCGACGCCGGCGCCGAGACCAAGCTGGTCCAGAAGGTGCTGAAGGGCGGCGCGGGCGTGTGGGGCCCGGTTCCGATGCCGGCCAACAACATCAGCGAAGCCGACGCCAAGACCCTGGTGAAGTGGGTGCTGAGCCAGAAGTAATCCCGCTGGAGTTTCTCCGGCACGAGGGGGCGGGTGACCGCCCCTTATTCATTACACGAGACGGGCTTGATGTCGCGGATGCACGCATCTATACAGAGTCGTTGCATCAGACGGGATCGAGCATGGGTATCCGGATAGACGCGGCCTGCGGTTTCGGGCCGGATCAGACCCAGGCGTGAAAGCGGTTGCCCAAACCCGGGCGCGCCGGTAATCTCCCGCCCGTTTGACCATTACCGAGTTGGGAGAATGACCATGGCCAAGCTGACAGAACAAGAAGTTTTCAACTGGCACGGCGACGAGAATGACTACATGAACGCCGACCACTTGGAATTCTTCCGTGAGCGGCTGTTGCAGATGCAGCAGGATTTAGTGAACAACGCCAACGCGACGACCAACCATTTGCAGGAGCAGGAAAACACCCCTGACCCGGCTGATCGCGCCACCCTGGAAGAAGAGTACGCCCTCGAACTGCGCACCCGCGACCGCGAGCGCAAGCTGCTGCAGAAAATCCAGTCGACCCTCAAGAAAATCGATGACGGTTCCTACGGCTATTGCGAGGATACCGGCGAGCCGATCGGCCTCAAGCGCCTGCTGGCCCGCCCGACCGCTTCCCTGTCGGTCGAAGCGCAGGAGCGCCGCGAGCGGATGAAGAAGCAATACGCCGACTGACCGGTTTTTGCCTGAACCTGGGGCCGCGTCCACGACGCGGCCTTTTGCATTTTGTGCGGTTGCAGCACCGGAATCAGCTCGAACTACCTGTCATGTTTGCGCAGCGCGGCAAGGCGCGCTACATTCGTCGCTTCGCGACAACAGCCGACCGAGCCGCCGCCATGCAACGCCAGACCGATGACGTACGAATCCGCGAGATCAAGGAACTGCTTCCGCCGATCGCCCACCTGTACGAACTGCCGAATACCGAAACCGCTTCCGAGCTGATCTACACCGCCCGCCGCGACATCAGCCGCCTGCTGCGCGACGAGGATGACCGCCTGCTGGTCATCGTCGGTCCCTGTTCCATCCACGACACCAGGGCCGCCATCGAGTACGCGCAGAAGCTGCTGCCCCTGCGCCGCGAGCTGGGCGACGCGCTGCAGATCGTCATGCGGGTCTACTTCGAGAAGCCGCGCACCACAGTGGGCTGGAAGGGGCTGATCAACGATCCCGACCTCAACGAGTCCTACGACATCAACAAGGGTCTGCGCATCGCCCGCAAGCTGCTGCTGGAACTGAACAACCAGGGCATGCCGGCCGCGACCGAATTCCTCGACATGATCACCCCGCAGTACTTCGCCGACCTGATTTCGTGGGGCGCCATCGGCGCGCGCACGACCGAGTCGCAGGTCCACCGCGAGCTGGCTTCCGGCCTCTCCTGCCCGGTCGGTTTCAAGAACGGCACCGACGGCAACCTCAAGATCGCCATCGACGCGATCCGCGCCGCCAGCCAGCCGCACCATTTCCTGTCGGTTACCAAGACCGGTCATTCCGCCATTGTTGGCACCGGCGGCAACCCTGACTGCCACGTGATCCTGCGCGGCGGCAAAGAGCCGAACTACTCGGCCGACCACGTCCGTGCCGCCGCCGGTGAGCTGGCGGCAGTGGGACTGGCGCAGAAGGTGATGATCGACTTCAGCCATGCCAACAGCCGCAAGGATTACCGGCGCCAGATGGAAGTCTGCGCCGACGTGGCGACCCAGATCGCCGGTGGCGACCGCCACATCTTCGGCGTGATGGTCGAATCTCACCTGGTCGAAGGCCGGCAGGACCAAAAGCCCGGTTGCGAACTGAACTACGGCCAGAGCATCACCGACGCCTGCATCGGCTGGGACGATACCGTCAGCCTGCTCCATTCCCTGGCCGACGCGGTGCGCACCCGCCGGCAGGTCAATGGCGTGCCGGCCGGCAAGTAAGCCCCACATCGCTGTTTCGCGTGAAACAAAAAACCCGCCGGCTGTCCGGCGGGTTTTTTGTTGGCCATATCCGCTCGCCCGGTCCGGCGGCGAATGGTGGATTACTGGCTGTCGGATTTGGCCGCCGCCGGCTTGGGTGCATTGGCCAGAATGCGGTCGGCCAGCCGGGAGAACGGCAGCGACTGCAGCCAGACATGGCCCGGCCCTTCCAGCGTGGCAAAGAACAACCCTTCCCCGCCGAACAGCGCGCTCTTGATCCGGCCAACGTACTCGATGTCCATCGTCACGCTGGGCTGATAGGCCACCACGCAGCCGGCATCGACCCGCAGCTTTTCGCCTGCCGCCAGCTGTTTTTCCACCAGCGCGCCGCCGGCGTGGACGAACACATAACCGTCGCCCTCCAGCTTTTGCATCACGAAGCCTTCGCCGCCGAACAGGCCGACCCCCAGCCGCTTCTGGAACGCCACGCCCAGCGCGACGCCCTTGGCCGCGCACAGGAATGCATCCTTCTGCGCATACAGCACGCCGCCCAGCTCCAGCAGGTGAACCGGCACGATCTTGCCCGGATGGGCGGCGGCAAACGCCACCTTGCGCTTGTGCTGCGATTCGTTGACGAACACGGTGGTGAACAGGCTTTCCCCGGTCAACAGGCGCTTGCCCGCGCCCACCAGCTTGCCGACCAGACCGGAATGCTTGTCCGAGCCGTCGCCGAACACCGTGTCCATGGCGATGCCGTCCTGCATGTACATCATGGCGCCGGCTTCGCCCACGGCGGCCTCGCCCGGGTCCAGTTCGATTTCGACGAACTGCATGTCGTCGCCGATGATTTCGAAGTCGATCACATCCATGGCCATGGCGGCTGCTCCCTGTGGATAAAAATGTGGAAATCCGTGTGGTCGAGTTTACCGTTTTACCGGCCCGGTCGGCAGTGTTGCGGCGAGCCGGGCCAGGTCTTCGGGCGTGTTGCTGTTGGCGAACGGTGTGGAGAACCCGACGGTTTCATGCCGCATGCCGGCCAGCCAGCCACGGATGCTGCGTTGGCCGGACTCTAGGTAATCCAGCAGTGACGCGGGTTTGGCACCGTGCAGCAGCATCAGGGTCGGGTGCCAATGCTGCGGGTCGGCCGCACTCACCGCATCGAGTCCGGCCTCTGCGCGCGCCAGAAGGCGGGCGGCAAAGTCGCCAGGCAGCTGCGCCGCATCACAGGGCAAAACCAGCAGGTTTCCGCTTGTGGATAAGTGTGTGGATTGCAGTGCCGCGAGGATTCCGGCAAGGGGCCCCTGGGAGCCTGTCAGCGTGTCGGGCAGGACTGGATGGCCATAGGCGGCGTAGGTATCCAGATTGCGGTTTGCGCTGATGAGGATGTTGGCCGGCGGCACCGACTGCGCAGCCAGCGCGGCCAGCGTCCATTCGATCAGCGGGGCCCGGTTGAGCATCGCCAGTCCCTTGTCGGCGCCGCCCATGCGTGTGGCCTGCCCTCCGGCCAGAATCAGCGCGGTGTAGTCCCGGCCTGCCCCGCTCATGGGTTTGGGCCTGTCCAGCGGGCCGCGGCTGCGTCGTCGCTGGCTTTGGGTTCCACCCAGACGGCGACACCGTCAGCCGTGATTTCCTTCTTCCAGAACGGTGCCTGGGTCTTGAGCCAGTCCATGATGAACTCGCACGCGGAAAAGGCATGGTTGCGGTGCGCGCTGGCCGTCACTACCAGCACGATATTGGCACCCAGCGGCAGGTGGCCGACGCGGTGGATGACGGTGCAGCCGGTCAGCGGCCAGCGGGCGTGGGCGGTGGCCACGATGTCGGCCAGCAGCGCCTCGGTCATGCCCGGATAGTGTTCCAGCTCCAGCGCCGCCACGTCGGGCCGGTCGCCGTGTCTGCGCACCAGCCCGACGAAGCTGGCGACCGCGCCGCTGGCCGGGTCACCGGACAGGCGGGCGATTTCGGCGCCGGGGTCGAAGTCGCCGGTTTGTATCTGGATGAGCGGCTGCATCTCAGCCTCCGGTCACGGGCGGGAAGATGGCCACTTCGTTGCCGTCGGCCAGCGGGGTGTCCGGCTTGGCCAGCTGCTGGTTGACTGCAACGCGGAAAGGCCGGCCGGCGGCCAGCTCCTCGCTCCAGTCGCCGCCGCGGTCGGCCAGCTGTGCCAGCAGGTCGGCCACGGTGCGGCCGTCGAAATCCAGTTGCTCCTGCGACAGGCCGAATGCGTCGCGCAGGCGGGCGAAATAAAGCAGGTTCAGTTGCATGGTGATCCTTGTTTCACGTGTAACGCTGCGCCGGAATGTCAGGGGTTCGCGTGCGATTCCGGCAGTCTGCCGCATTGCCGGCGGGCTTCCAATACGTATTTCGGACAGGCGCGGGAAATAAAAAACCCCTCCGCGTACGGAGGGGCCGGTTTCACGTGGAACGACGGGTCCGGTTTATTTCACCAGTTGCGCCAGTTCGCCCTTGGCGTACTTGCTGGCCATCGCGTCGAGCGAGACTGGTTTGATCTTGGCGGCCATGCCGCAGGCGCCAAAGGCTTCGTAGCGGGCGATGCAGATGTCGCGCATCGCATCGGTCGAGGCCTTGAGGAACTTGCGTGGGTCGAATTCGGACGGGTTCTGCGCCAGGAAGCGGCGGATTGCGCCGGTCGAGGCCAGACGCAGGTCGGTGTCGATGTTGACCTTGCGCACGCCGTACTTGATGCCCTGCACGATCTCTTCCACCGGCACGCCGTAGGTTTCCTTCATTTCGCCGCCGAACTCGCGGATGACTTCCAGCCATTCCTGCGGCACGCTCGAGCTGCCGTGCATCACCAGATGGGTGTTGGGGATGCGGGCGTGGATTTCCTTGATGCGCTCGATCGCCAGGATGTCGCCGGTGGGCTTGCGGGTGAATTTGTAGGCGCCGTGGCTGGTGCCGATGGCGATGGCCAGTGCGTCCACGCCGGTGTCCTTGACGAAGCGGGCGGCCTCTTCCGGATCGGTCAGGAGCTGGCTGTGGTCGAGCACGCCGTCGGCACCCACACCGTCTTCCTCGCCGGCCATGCCGGTTTCGAGGCTGCCGAGGCAGCCGATTTCGCCTTCGACCGACACGCCGCAGGCGTGGGAGAAGTTGACCACGGTGCGGGTCACGTCGACGTTGTACTCATAGTCGGCCGGGGTCTTGCCGTCGCTCTTGAGCGAGCCGTCCATCATCACCGACGAGAAGCCGAGCTGGATCGAGCGCTGGCACACGTCCGGGCTGGTGCCGTGATCCTGGTGCATCACCACCGGGATGTGCGGGAATTCTTCCACCGCCGCCAGGATCAGGTGGCGCAGGAACGGCGCGCCGGCGTATTTGCGCGCGCCGGCCGAAGCCTGCACGATCACCGGGGCGTCGCACTTGTCGGCGGCTTCCATGATGGCGCGCATCTGCTCGAGGTTGTTGACGTTGAAGGCCGGCAGGCCGTAGCTGTGCTCGGCAGCGTGGTCGAGCAGTTGACGCATCGAAACGAGAGCCATGGTGAGTCTCCAAATGATGAATGCGGCACCGCGAAAAAGCGCGATGCGCGGATGAGTGTCAGGTGCGGGGCACCGTGGTTAATGCCGGTTGACGGTGGACAGCGCCACGCCCGCCGCGACGAAGGAACCGCCGGCGAAGCGGTTCATCAGGCCCTGGCGCCTGGGGCTGTTGAGCCAGCCCTTCAGCCTTGCGCCGCCCGCGGCATAGGCGAACTGCCAGCTGCTTTCGATCACGAAGAAGGTGCCGGCCAGTACCGCCAGCTGCGGCAGCTGCTCCGCGCGGGCGTCCATGAACTGCGGGAACAGCGCGGTGAAGAACACGAATGCCTTGGGGTTGCTCATGGCGACCAGAAAGCCGGTGCGAAAGCGTTGCCAGCCGGTCACGCTCCGTTCCGCTTCTGTCGGGCCGTCGCCCACCGGCGCGGGCGTGGCGCGCCAGGTCTTGATGCCGAGCCAGATCAGGTAGGCCGCGCCGGCGTACTTGATGATCGAGAACAGCAGTTCCGACGCCGCCAGTACCGCGCCGAGCCCCAGCGCCGAACCGGTCATGATCAGCCCGAGCGCGCTCAGGAGGCCGGCCAGGGTCGGCAGGGCCCGGCGCGAGCCGTAGCGGATGCCGTGGGTCATCGCCAGCAGCATGTTCGGTCCGGGCGTGGCGGATACGAAGAATACGGTCGCGACGTAAACCAGCCAGGCGTTGAGCGACATGGAAACTCCGGAAGAAAGCAGGGTTGCGGGATCAGGCCGGCGGGCCGGCCTTTGCCCCGGATTACGCCGCGCGTTGCGCCAGCATCGCCACGGCCGGCAACTGCTTGCCCTCGAGGAATTCGAGGAAAGCGCCGCCACCGGTGGAAATGTAGCTGATCTTGTCGGTAACGCCGAATTTGGCGATGGCCGCCAGGGTGTCGCCGCCGCCGGCGATCGAGAACGCACGCGACTCGGCAATGGCCTGCGCGAGGTTGCGGGTGCCGTGGCTGAACTGCTCGAACTCGAATACGCCGACCGGGCCGTTCCACACCACGGTGCCGGCATTCTGGACGATGTCGGCCAGCTGGGCGGCCGATTGCGGACCGATGTCGAGGATCATGTCATCGCGGGAGACGTCGTCGATGGCCTTGAGCGTGTCGTCGGCGGATTCGGAAAACTCGGTGGCGCACACCACGTCGGTCGGCAGCGGCACGTCGCCGCCGCGCGCGCGGATCTTGGCGATGACCTTCTTGGCTTCGCCGACCAGATCGGCTTCGGCCAGCGATTTGCCGATGCCGCGGCCTTCGGCCAGAAGGAAGGTGTTGGCAATGCCGCCACCGACGATCAGCTGGTCGACCTTGTCGGCCAGTGCTTCGAGGATGGTCAGCTTGGTCGAGACCTTGCTGCCGGCGACGATGGCCACCAGCGGGCGAGCCGGCTGTTCCAGTGCGCGGCCCAGCGCGTCGAGCTCGGCGGCCAGCAGGATGCCGGCGCAGGCGACGGGGGCGAACTGGGCGACGGCGTGGGTCGAGGCCTCGGCGCGGTGGGCGGTGCCGAAGGCGTCGTTGACGAACACATCGCACAGGCCGGCGTAGGCGCGGCCCAGCTCTTCGCTGTTCTTCTTCTCGCCCTTGTTCAGGCGCACGTTTTCCAGCATCACCACGTCGCCGGCGGCCAGCGGCAGGCCGGCCTGCCAGTCGGCCACCACCTTCACCGGCTGCGTCAGCAGCTCGGACAGGCGAGCGGCCACCGGGGCGAGGCTGTCTTCCGGCTTGGGCTCGCCTTCGGTCGGGCGGCCGAGGTGGGTCATCAGGATCACGCTGGCACCGGCCTTGAGGCAGTGCAGGATGGACGGTAGCGAGGCGCGGATGCGGGTGTCGTCGCCGATCACGCCGTTCTTCACCGGCACGTTCATGTCGACGCGGATCAGCACGCGCTTGCCGGCCAGCTTCTGTTCGGTCAGTTTCAGGAATTGCATGGGGCTATCCGTTGCAACGCCGCACCGGCGGCCGCGCGGGCCGAGGGTGCGGCGTGAATGACGAGAAAAGGCTTACTTGGCAGCGAACATCGCGCGGGCGGTGTTCAGCATCTGGCAGCTGAAGCCCCACTCGTTGTCGTACCAGGCCAGCACCTTGACCATGTTGCCGTTGGACACCTTGGTCAGGGTGGCGTCGAAGTGCGAGGCTTCGCGGGTGTGGTTGAAGTCGGTCGAGACCAGCGGCAGGGTGTTGTAGCCCAGCACGCCCTTCATCGCGCCGTCGGCCGCGGCCTTGACGATTTCGTTCACTTCGGCGACCGAGGTGGCGCGGCCAGCTTCGAAGGTCAGGTCGACCAGCGACACGTTGATGGTTGGCACGCGCACGGCGAAGCCGTCCAGCTTGCCGGCCATTTCCGGCAGCACCAGACCCACGGCCTTGGCCGCGCCGGTCTTGGTCGGGATCATGTTCTGGGTGGCCGAACGCGCGCGGCGCAGGTCCTTGTGGCGCACGTCGGTCAGCACCTGGTCGTTGGTGAAGGCGTGGATGGTGGTCATCAGGCCCTTGACGATGCCGAGGCCGTCGTTCAGCGCCTTGGCGACCGGCGCCAGGCAGTTGGTGGTGCAGGAGGCATTCGACACCACGGTCATGGCGCTTGTCAGCACGTCATGGTTCACGCCGTAGACGATGGTGGCGTCGACGTCGTCGCCGCCCGGGGCCGAAATCAGCACTTTCTTGGCGCCGGCATTGATGTGGGCCTGGCACTTGTCCTTGCTGGTGAACGCCCCGGTGCATTCCAGCACCAGGTCGACGTTCAGCGCCTTCCACGGCAGTTCGGCCGGGTTGCGGGTGCTGAAAAAGGGAATCACGTCGCCGTTGATGATCAGGTTGCTGTCGTCGTGGCTGATGTCGGCGTGGAAGCGGCCGTGCACCGTATCGAACTGGGTCAGGTGGGCATTGGTGGCCAGATCGCCCGAGGCGTTGACCGCCACCACTTCGAATTCGTCGCGGTGGTTGTATTCGTAGATGGCGCGCAGAACCTGACGCCCGATGCGACCGTAACCATTGATGGCGATGCGGATGGCCATGCTTCTTTCTCCTGAAGGTATTTTGAAATTAGGAACAACAGCGGCCGCCCGGGGGCGGCCTGTGCAATGGGCGGATTACAGCACCGACTTGACCGCGGCGGCGACGGCCTGCGCGGTAATGCCGAAGTACTCGTACAGCTGCTTGGCCGGGGCCGATTCGCCGAAGCGGTCGATGCCGACCACGGCGCCGTCCAGACCCACGTACTTGCGCCAGTAATCGGTCACGCCGGCTTCCACCGCCACGCGCGGCAGCGCGCGCGGCAGCACCGCGTCGCGGTAAGCCTTGTCCTGACGGTCGAACACGTTGGTGCTCGGCATCGACACCACGCGCACGGCGATGCCTTCCTCGGCCAGCGCGGCCTGCGCCTTCAGCGCCAGCTCCACTTCGGAGCCGGTGGCGATGATGATGGCGCGGGCGTCGGCGGCATCGCGCAGCACGTAGCCGCCACGGCGCACGTCGGCGATCTGGACCGGGTCGCGGGCGACGAACGGCAGGTTCTGGCGGCTGAAGATCAGCGTGGTCGGGCCGCCGGTGCGCTCGATGGCGGCCTGCCAGCTCACGGCCGATTCCAGCGTGTCGCACGGGCGCCAAGTATCCATGTTCGGGATCAGGCGCAGGGTGGCGGTCTGTTCCACCGGCTGGTGGGTCGGACCGTCCTCGCCCAGACCGATCGAGTCGTGGGTGAACACGAAGATCGGGTTGATCTTCATCAGCGCGGCCATGCGCAGCGCGTTGCGGGCATATTCCGAGAACATCAGGAAGGTCGCGCCGTAGGGCTTGAAGCCGCCGTGCAGCGTGATGCCGTTCATGATCGCGGCCATGCCGAATTCGCGCACGCCGTAGTAGACGTAGTTGCCGCCGGTTTCACGTGAAACCCCCTTGGAACCCGACCACAAAGTCAGGTTGGAGCCGGCCAGGTCGGCCGAGCCGCCCAGCAGTTCCGGCAGCTTCGGCGCGAAGGCTTCGATCGCGTTCTGCGAGGCCTTGCGGGTGGCGATGGTCTCGCCCTTGGCGTTGATCTGTTCCAGCACGGCGGCGGCGTGTGCGCTCCAGTCGGCCGGCAGTTCGCCCTTGATGCGGCGGCTGAAGTCGGCGGCCAGTTCCGGGTGGGCGGCGGCGTAGGCGGCGAAGCGCTGGTTCCAGTCCGACTCGCGGGCGGCGCCAGCTTCGCGGGCGTTCCAGGCGGCGTAGATGTCGGCCGGAATCTCGAACGGGCCGTGGGTCCAGCCGAGGTAGTCGCGCGCGGCGGCGATTTCGGCCGCGCCCAGCGGCGCGCCGTGCACATCGTGGCCGCCCTGCTTGTTGGGCGAACCCTTGCCGATGACGGTCTTGCAGCAGATCAGCGTCGGCTTGGCGGTCTGGGCCTTGGCTTCTTCGATGGCGCGCGACACGGCGTCGACGTCGTGGCCGTCGACGTTGCGGATCACGTGCCAGCCGTAGCTTTCAAAGCGCTTGGGGGTGTCGTCGGTGAACCAGCCCTCGACGTGGCCGTCGATGGAAATGCCGTTGTCGTCCCAGAACGCGGTGAGCTTGTTCAAACCCCAGGTGCCGGCCAGCGAGCAGGCTTCGTGCGAGATGCCTTCCATCAGGCAGCCGTCGCCGAGGAAAACCCAGGTGCGGTGATCGACCACGGTGTGGCCGTCGCGGTTGAACTCGGCGGCGAGCGTCTTTTCGGCCAGCGCCATGCCGACCGCGTTGGTGATGCCCTGACCCAGCGGGCCGGTGGTGGTTTCGATGCCGGGAGCATAGCCGTATTCCGGGTGGCCCGGCGTCTTGCTGTGCAGCTGGCGGAAATTCTTCAGGTCGTCGATGGACAGGTCGTAGCCCGACAGGTGCAGGAGGCTGTAGTGCAGCATCGAGCCGTGGCCGTTGGAGAGGATGAAGCGGTCGCGGTCTGCCCAGTGCGGGTTGGCCGGGTTATGCTTGTAGTGTTGCTGCCACAGGGCGACGGCGATGTCGGCCATCCCCATCGGCATGCCGGGGTGACCGGAGTTGGCTTGTTGCACGGCGTCCATGCTGAGAGCACGGATCGCATCGGCGAGCTGCTTGCGCGTGACCATCGAAAACCTCGAAATTTGCAGAAAAATGCGGCTTGCTGAAGAGAGCTGCTGCGATCCGGCGGCACCGTCGCCGCAGGCAGCAGCAGGCCGCAAGCCTGCAACAAAATCATGCGATTATCGCCGATTGCGCCGCGCCGGGGCAACCGCGCGGCGTCTTTGCGTCCGATGTACGGCACCGTCCGTGCGCTCGCCCGGCGGCCTATAAATCAAATAATTGTTCAGGGAGTTCAGAATATGACGACGTACGCCCCCGTTCCGGCTCCGCGTCGGGTCGCCGCCGGACAGGGCTGGCGCTGGATCACCGAGGCTTTCGGCCTGTTTCGCGACTATCCGGCCAGCTGGGTGGCGCTGGCGGCGGTGTTCCTGCTGGTGCAGCTCGGTCTGGGGCTGATCCCGCTGATCGGGCAGATGGTCAGCGTGCTGTCGGTGCCGCCGCTGTTCGCCGGCGCGCTGCTGGCGCTGTTCCGCGGCGAACGCGGCGAAGCGCCCCGGGTGACGGACCTGTTCGCCTGCTGCCAGGGCGAGCGCATCCTGCCTTTCTTCCGTCTGGGCGTCTGGTACCTGGGGGTCAGCTTCCTTGTCTATCTGATACTGGCGCTGGTGGCGCTGGGCGGCTCCGGCATGGCGCAGGTCACGGCCGGCACGCCGGATGCCGCCCCCAGTCTGGGCATGGCGCTGCTGTGGCGGCTGGCGCTGGTCTCGCTGCCGGCCACCTTCCTGCTAATGCTGATGTTCTGGCTCGCCCCCCTGCTGACCCTGCGGCACCAGCTGTCCCCGGCGCAGGCGATCCGGCTCGGCGCCGCCGCCGCGCTGCAGAACCTGCCGGCCTTTCTGGTCTACTTCTTCATGATGACGATGCTGGCCTTTCTCGCCGCCCTGCCCTTCGGGCTGGGGCTGCTGGTCTGGCTGCCGCTGGCGATGATCTCGCCGTGGACCTGCTATCGCGACGTGTTCGGCGAGGAGCGGATGGCACTGCCGGAGTGACGCCTGTCCGGGCGTCGGTGCGCTGACCGGCGGCGGGCCAGCGCAAGCTCCTGGCGAGGACTTCGCGAACCGCGAGCGGGTATTCAGGCCCGCAGCATGTCCACGTGCAGGATGCCGCCGTCGTCGTAGGGCTCGCCTTGCGCGACGAAGCCGAACGCCTCGTACAACCCCTGCTTGTCGATCTGGGCCGACAGCCTGACCGGACCCGGCCAGTGCGCCAGCGCGGCGTCGAGCGCCTGGCGCAGCAGCACCTTGCCCAGCCCCGTGCCGCGCGCGGCCGGGTCCAGCACCACCCGGCCGATGCCGGCGCAGGCGGGATACTTCAGCCCCGGCGGCAGGAGCCGGGCGTAGCCCCGCAGTGCACCGGCCGCGTCGCGTCCCAGCACGTGCAGGCACTGGCGGTCCAGTCCGTCGACATCGCCGTAGACCGAATCCTGCTCGACCACGAACACCCGGTCGCGCAACTGCAGCAGGTCGTAGAGCTCATCGAGCGACAGCGCGGAAAAAGCGAGGCATTGCCAGTGAAGTTGCATGGGGAAACCTCCTGAATGG
>JASLDQ010000199.1 GCA_030151505.1 Chromobacteriaceae bacterium | reverse complement strand
CGGCACAGCACGACAGCCGGCTGGTGCTGTGCCGCCATCTGCGCCAGCTTGACGAATACCGCCACCGCCGAGGCGTCCAGTCCCTGGGCGCGATGAAAATCGACGATCAGTACCCGTGGCGGATGCGGCCCGGCGTAGCGCTGGGCGACCTGACGGTAGAAGCGGTGGGCCGAACCGAAAAACAGATAGCCTCCCAGCTCGTAGCCTTGCAGCCAGTGCGGCGACTGGGCAAGCAGGCGGCGCTGTTCGGCCGGACGGTCTACCCGCGACGGCGCGTTGCTGGCGTCGAAGCGGCTGCGGATCACGTCCAGCCGGCCGTAGTCGCGCAGGAACAGCGCGGCGGCCAGCACGGTGCCCAGCAGCGCGCCTTCGGTGAAGCCGATCAGGTTGATCGCCAGCGTGACGGTCAGCACGATGCAGAAATCGTTGCGCCGAAGCTTGCGCCAGCCCTGCAGCAGCGCGTCATCGATCAGCGTGGCGCCGAAATAGATCAGGATGGCGGCCAGCAGAAACAGCGGAATCCACACGATCAGGGTCGGACCGAACACGCAGCCGGCCAGGCAGACCGCCGCCAGCACCATGCCGGCCAGCCGGTTGGGGCCGGCCAGGCGCAGGTTGAGGGCGGTGTCGCTGATGAAGGGCACGGCCGGCACGCCGCCGGCGAGGCCGGACAGGAGGTTGGCACTGCTGTTGATTTCCAGCTCGCGGTTGATGTCGAGATCCTGCCGCAGCAGGCGCTCCAGACTGCTCGACTGCAACAGCATCGCAATCAGCACCACGATGCTGACCGACACGAGGTCGGGCAGGCGTGCCAGCAGTTGCGCCCAGTCCACCCGGGCCGGCAGTTCGGCCAGCGCGCTCAGCGGCAGTGCGCCCGCGTCCGACGGCAGGACAAGCAGCCAGCCCGCCGAACGGGCCTGCTTTACCGGTAGACCAAGCGCAGCCAGGCCGGCAAAAAACAGAACCGCGGCCAGGGCCAGCAAGCCCGGCATGAACAGCGGGTGGCTGACGCGGTTCATGCCGTGGGTCAGGGCGGCGGTCAGCAGCAGCGCGGGCAGGAGGCGGGGCCACTGCGCCGCGATGGCAAGCAGGCTGGACGGGCGGGCGAGCGAGGCCTCGTCCACGCCTGCCGCCAGCGCCAGCCCGCTGATCAGCAGCAGCAGCCCGGCGCCGCCGAGGAAGCCGCTGACAACCGGGTAGGGAATGTAGCGGATCAGGTTGCCCAGGCGCAGGCGGCCGACCAGAAAGAACAGCAGGCCGGTCAGGATGCTGGCCGCGCCGATGGTGGCAGCGACATTGAGCGCGGCCGTTCCGCTGTTGCCGGCTGCGGTGGCGGCGGCGATGCCGCCGGTCAGGCTGGCCAGCGCAACCGTGCCGGATTCGTCCGGGCCGGAAATCAGGCCGGGCAGGCGGCTGCGCCCGCTGATCCAGACCGCGCTCGCGGCCGTGCCCAGCAGCAGAAGCTTGAAGCCGAAGCCGACCTGTTCGGCGGCCGCGCCCCGGTAAAGCAGGGAGGCGTAGGCGGCGGCGATGGTCAGGGCGAGGATGCCGATGATCAGGCCGCTGAGCAGCGGGGCGAGGCGGGAGGTCTGGGCGCGGTTCATCGGGCGGGACGCGGAGCGGTCGGGCGGGATCGGGGGAAGGCGCATAGCCTAGACAGGTTTTTGCCGCGCAACAAGAACATGTGCATAACGCGGCGGAAAAACGGCGTGCACTGGCTCATGCGGATGTGCTGGACGGCGGTTTTTATAGCGAACCGCTATGTTTCCGATAGTCATCCCCAATTGGATGCCCCGTGGAGGCTGATTTATAAAGCCTCACGCATTGTTTGCGGCAGCCGGCCTGGAGCCGGAGCCGCGCTTTCCACAAGGAGATTCACATGGCTGTTCTGGTCAGCAAGCAAGCCCCCGACTTCACCGCCGCCGCCGTGCTCGGCACCGGCGAAATCGTCAACGACTTCAATTTCAAGCAGGCCACCGCCGGCAAGTACGCCGTGGTGTTCTTCTACCCGCTCGACTTCACTTTCGTGTGCCCGTCCGAGCTGATCGCCTTCGATCACCGCCTGGCCGAATTCAAGGCCCGCAACGTCGAAGTCATCGGCGTGTCGATCGACAGCGCCTTCACCCACAGCGCCTGGCGCAACACCCCGGTCGACAAGGGCGGCATCGGCCAGGTCGGCTACACCATGGTGGCCGACATCAAGCACGAAATCGCCCAGGCCTACGATGTTGAGTCCGCCGGCGGCGTGGCGTTCCGCGGCTCCTTCCTGATCGACAAGGCCGGCGTGGTGCAGCACCAGGTCGTCAACAACCTGCCGCTGGGCCGCAACATCGACGAAATGATCCGCATGGTCGACGCGCTGCAATTCACCGAAGAACACGGCGAAGTGTGTCCGGCCGGCTGGAACAAGGGCCAAAAGGGCATGAAGGCCAGCGCCGAAGGCGTGGCTTCCTACTTGGCCGAGAACGCCGCCAAGCTGTAAGCGCGCGTCTGCAGCCAAACAAAAAGCCGAGGGCATCGCCTTCGGCTTTTTGTTTGGGCGGGAGGCTCAGAAGCGGCCGGCACGGAAATCGTCGATGGCCTGTTCGATCTCGGCGCGGCTGTTCATCACGAACGGCCCCCACTGCGCGATCGGCTCGTGCAACGGCTTGCCGGCGACCAGCAATACCCGCGCGCCGTGGCCGCTGGCGAGGCTGATGCCGGTGCGGTCGTCGCCGTTGCCGAGAATGGCGAGCTGGCGGGCGGCCACGGCTGTGCCGCCGACGCTGGCCTCCCCGGCATAGACCACCGCGAAGGCGTTGTGCGTCGACGGCAGGTCGACCTCCAGCCGGCTGCCGGCCGCCAGTTCCAGGTCGAGGCAGAGCGGCTCGGTGACCGGCCGCTCGACGGCGCCGATTTGGCCCAGCGCGCGTCCGGCAATGAGGCGGGCGCGGATGCCGGCGGCCGGTTCGAAGGCGGGAATCTCCTCGGCCGGAATATCGCGATAGCCCGGTGCAACCATCTTGTCGGCGGCGGGCAGGTTGAGCCAGAGCTGGAAGCCTTCCATCAGGCCGTCGGTCTGTTCCGGCAGTTCCGAGTGGACGATGCCGCGTCCGGCGGTCATCCACTGGACTCCGCCGGTTTGCAGCAGGCCTTCGTGGCCGGCGTTGTCGCGGTGGCGCATGCGGCCGGCCAGCATGTAGGTCACGGTTTCGAAGCCGCGATGCGGATGGTCGGGGAAGCCGGCGATGTAATCGTCGGGCTGGTCGGAGCCGAAGGCGTCCAGCATCAGGAAGGGGTCCAGCCGGTGTTGCAAATCCTGTGTCAGCAGCCGGGTCAGGCGCACACCGGCGCCATCCTGGGTGTCGATGCCGCGTACCAGGCGTTCGACCGGGCGGGAGAGAAAGGCGGGGGCTGGCATGAGGAGGTCTCCGGGTGAATCGATGATGTCCCGATTGTAGTCAGGCGCGGCCGGGGGCTTGGCGCAATGTTCCGAACGACTCCTTCGCCGCGGCTGACAAAGATGAAGCCGCCCCGGCCTGCGCCAGCGGCGGTCGGAGCCGTTCCTGCCGCCGGCTGTGGTAAATTCCCGGCTTTCCCTTCGTCATTGTCCGGCCATGTCGCAGCACGCGTTCACTCCCGCCAGCAACAGTCATCTTTCGCCCCGCCAGTGGTACGAGCAGGCCTCGCAGCAACCCGGCTTCATCCGCGATCCGGCGCAGGCCCAGGCCATCGAGTATCTGGACGGGCTCTACCGCGAGCTGCTGGATTTCAAGCAAAAGCGCAATCGCCTGCTGGGACGAAGCCTGCGCAGTCCGCAGGTGCCGAAGGGCTTGTATTTCTGGGGCGGAGTGGGGCGGGGCAAGAGCTTCCTGATGGACGCCTTCTTCGCCTGCGTCCCCTACCGGCGCAAGCGCCGCATCCACTTTCACCATTTCATGATGGAAGTCCATGACGAGCTGCGGAAACTGGCGGCCGAACCCGATCCGCTGGTGGCGGTGGCCAAGCGCATCGCTGCGCGGGTGCGGCTGTTGTGCTTCGACGAGTTCCACGTGTCGGACATCGCCGACGCGATGATTCTGGGACGGCTGCTGAAGGCGCTGTTCGAGCGCGGGGTGGTGTTCGTGGCGACCTCGAACTACCGGCCGGACGACCTGTATCCGAACGGTCTGCAACGCATCAACTTCCTGCCGACCATCGCGCTGATGAACGCGTGGCTGACCGTGGTGAACGTCGATGGCGGCAATGATTACCGCCTGCGCGAACTGACCCGCGAGCCGCTTTACATCACTCCGCTGGCCGGCAGCGAGGACAAGCTGGACACGATCTACCGCCGTCTGGCCTCGGGCGAGGAGCTGCGGCACGACATCACCGTGCTGGATCGTCCGCTGCGCTGCGTGCGGCGCTCGCCGGGGGTGATCTGGTTCGATTTCATGGAGTTGTGCGGCGGGCCGCGCGCGCAGACCGATTATGTGGAAATCGCACGTGCTTACCACACCGTGTTTGTATCCGGCGTGCCCAAGCTGGGCAGTCACCAGGCCAGCGAGGCGCGCCGCTTCACTTGGCTGGTGGACGTGTTCTACGACTGCCGGGTCAAGCTGGTGATCTCGGCAGCAGTGCCGGCCAACGAGATCTACACCGAAGGCGTGCAGGCGAGCGAGTTCTTCCGCACCGCCAGCCGGCTGACCGAAATGCAGACCAGCGAATATCTCGCGCTGGCCCACCAGGGCGACCCGTTCGAGCGCGTGCCGGTGGACAAGCTGGCGGAGTAAGAGGCCGGCGAAGCCCGCACAGAAGGATTCTGTGCTTCCGGTCCTTCCGTCCGGCGATGCCTTTCGGGCATTGCCGCGCCGGATGCGAGTCCGCGCCGCCTGGATGCTTCCTCCTCCCGTTTCTCCGCAAGAAAAAAGCCCGTCATCACGACGGGCTTTTTTGACTTGGCGGGCGGGGGAGAGTGCGGGTTTTTGCAATGCTTGCCCCCCGAACGGGGGGGCAATGAGCGGTCGCCCCGGTTGTTACAGGTCCGCCTTGGCGACCTGTTGCGCGCCGGCGCCGCAGCTTTGCGGGTTGAGGAAGCGCGAGGACTGGATCCATTCCTGTTGCGGGTAGTAGGCGAACACATAGCTGCCCTGCTTGAGCGTTTCGATCATCTGCTTGGCCACCGCCGGCCGCACGGCGGGGCAGCCTTCGCTACGGCCCAGCCGGCCGA
>JASLDQ010000180.1 GCA_030151505.1 Chromobacteriaceae bacterium | reverse complement strand
CGAGTGCGCGGCCTTTCCAGCCGGCCCGGTCGATCAGCCAGCCGGCGGCCAGCTTGGCGCGGCCCTCGCCCGCCGGGTAGTGGACCAGATCGGGATAGCGGGCCAGCAGTCTGGCGAGGGTGCCCGAATCGACGACCGGATTCTTGAAGAAGCTGCCGGCGTTGCCCAGTACAGCCGGGTCGGGCAGCTTGGCCGCGCGGATGCGGCAGACCGCGTCGGAGACGTCCAGCGGCGTGGGATGTTCGATGCCGGCGGCAGCGAGCTCGCGGGCGATGTCGCCGTAGCCGATGCGCAGCGCCGGGGTCTTGTGCAGGCGGAAGGCGACCGAGGTGATCAGATGGCGGTCGCGGCCTTCCTGCTTGAAGAGGCTGTCGCGGTAGCCGAAGCGGCAGTCGGCGTTGCCGAAGTGCACGGTGTCGCCGCTGGCTAGGTCGATGGCGTGGACCGCGACGATGTGATCCTTCACCTCGACGCCGTAGGCGCCGACGTTCTGGATCGGGCAGGCGCCGACGGTGCCGGGAATCAGGCTGAGGTTTTCCAGCCCGGACAGGCCCAGTGCCAGCGTGTGGCGGACGAAGTCGTGCCAGACCTCGCCGGCGGCGGCCTCCACGATGACGTCGTCGCCGGCGTCCGTGGTGCTGATGCCGCGCAGTTCGACCTTGAGCACGGTGCCGGGAAAATCTCCGGTCAGCACGATGTTGCTGCCGCCGCCCAGAATCAGCCGTGGGCCGGCGCGAAAGCTCGGATCGGCCAGCAGGGCATCCAGCTCGGCCGGGTCGCGCAGGCGGATCAGGCGGGCGGCAGCGGCGGCAATACCGAAGGTGTTGAGCCGCGTCAGGGACTGGCCGGTTTCGATGGCGAGCGTCATGCAATTCCTTTGCGTTGACGCGGCAGCCGCATGAGGCTGACGCGGTTGAGCATGGCCAGCAGCAGCACGGCCGCCAGCGTCAGGCTGAGCGTGAGCGCCAGCCAGAAGCCGTGGACGCCGAGCGGCAGCTGCAGGCCGAACAACTGGCCGCTGCCCAGTCCCAGCCAGGCGCCGCCGGCGAGGCCGACGCCCCAGAAGGCGATCAGGTGGACCACCATCGGCGATGCCGTCACTTTATAGCCGCGCAGCGCGCCGGTGGCGATGCACTGGGCGGCGTCGCACAGCTGGAACAGCGCGGCGAACAGCAAGAGCGAGGTGGCCAGCCGGATCACGGCGGCGTCCGGGGTGTACATGGCGGCGATCGGTTCGCGCAGCAGCAGCACGGTCAGCGAGGACAGCAGCGCGCAGGCCAGTCCGGCGACCATGCCGGTGAGGCTGTTGAAGCGGGCGGCATGGTAGTCGCCGGCGCCGATGGCTTGGCCGACCCGTACCGACAGCGCGGTGGCGAGGCTTTGCGGCACCATGTAGATCATGCCGGAAAAGTTGATGACGATCTGGTGGCCGGCCACCACGACCGCGCCGAGGTGGGCGACCATCAGCGCGACCGAGGTGAAGGCGCTGACTTCGAGGAAGTAGGACAGCGCGACCGGCCCGCCGACGCGAAGCAGGTTGCGCTGCTGGCGCCAGTCGATGCGGTCGATCCGGCTCCAGACCTTGAAGCGGCGGTAGCCGGCCGACAGCCGGGTATGCAGCGCCATGGCGACGAAGCTGAACCAGAACACGATGGAGGTGGCCCAGCCGCAGCCGGCCCCGCCCAGCGCGGGCAGGCCGAACAGGCCGTGGATCAGGATGTAGTTGAGCGGGATGTTGAGCATCAGCGCGGCCAGGCTGATCAGCATGATCGGCCGGGTCTGGTTGACGCTGGAGGAGTAGGCGTGCAGCGCGCGGAACAGCAGGATGCCCGGTACGCCGAGGCTGGCGCCGATCAGGTAGAGCCGGGTCTGCTGTTCTACAGCGGGGTCTAGCCCGATCCAGCCGGCGATGAAGGGCTGGACGCCGAGCAGGATCAGCATGCCGGCGAGGCCGAGCGCCAGGGCGCACCACAGCCCTTGTCGTACCAGCGGGCCGACGCGGTCGGGCTCCTCGGCGCCGACGTGGTGCGACACCAGCGGGTTGAGCGCGGTCAGCACGCCGGACAGGGTGATGAAGACGGTCATCAGCAGGCTGGAGCCGATCGACACGCCGGCCAGATCGTTGGCGCCGACGCGGCCGGCCATGACCGTGTCGACGAAGCCGGTGGCGACTTGCGCCATCTGGGCAATCATCATCGGCATGGCCAGGCGGAACAGCGCGGATGCCTCGGTCCGGGCGGCCTGTCTTCGGGCGAGCAGCGTCGCAATCGGCATCGTCAATATCAGCAAAAGCTAAAACGGCCGATTATAACGCAAGCCGGTAGACGGACCGTTGCGGGCATGCGCGCTCAGGACCAGGCGATGCTGTGGCCGGGCTCGATGCGCAGGCTGGCGCGGCTGACGAAGCGGTCGGCGAAGCGGCGGTCCAGCGCCAGGGCGGCGGACGGCGGGACGGCTTCCACGATCAGCGCGTTCTGCTCGCGCCGGACGTGGTAGCCGAGCCCGGCGGCGGCGGCGGCGAGCTCGTCGTGGTCGGCGCGGCGGGCGTGGATGAGCGGGATGAAGACGAGTTCACCGCGCAGCTGGCTCGAGGCAAGCGGGGAGCGGTCGGTGTCCGGGAGGGAACGGGCTTGGGAGTGGCTGTCGGCAAAACAGGCGTCGGCGTACATGATGTTTCCTTACGCGACAGGCGGGGCCCGCCGGGTGGCGGGCGACGCTTTAGCAGTATTTGTCATGCGCCCTGCAAGTTGTCGCTTAAGTGCGGCGCGTTTAAAACGGAGCGGCGGAATTGACCGGCTTTGCTGGCAAAGGCTTGCCGAAAACCGATGACTGATTCTGAACCGCTCCGTTTTTGTATGTCAACGATTTTGACAATATGTTACGTCAGCCAGCCACGGCGCTGACTGCCTCGTCCGTCAGCATCTGCACCCCGGCCAGGCCGCTGCGGCGGATCGCATCGGCCAGCGCGGCGATCGCTCCCATCCGGGGGAAGTGCTTGCGGGTGGCCAGCACCACGCGCCGGGTCGGGCTGACGCCGGCGAAGGGGATGATGGCCAGCAAGTCGTCGTCGCCGGGGCCGACCGAGGTGGCCGGCAGCACGGTGACGCCGACGCCGCTGGCGACCATGTGGCGGATGGTGGTGAGCGAGCTGCCGGACATCGCCTGCTGCAGGTGGTTGCCGTTGCCGATCGGCCGGTTGAGGTTGTCGCACACGTCGAGCACTTGATCGCGGAAGCAGTTGCCTTGCGTCAGCAGCAGGACGGACTCCTGTGCCAGTTCGCAGGCGGGTACCGCCGTGCGCCGGGCCCACGGGTGGCTTTTCGGCGTGGCAATGACGAAAGGCTCGTCGTACAGCGGCAGCGTCAACACGCCCGGCTCGTCGAACGGCTCGGCAACGACGGCCGCGTCGATTTCGCCGCGCTTGAGCATTTCGGACAGGCGGGCGGTGTAGTTTTCTTCCAGATACAGCGGCATGTCGGGCGCGGCGTCGCGCAGCGCCGGAATCAGCCGCGGCAGCAGGTAGGGGCCGATGGTGAAGATGACGCCGAGCTTGAGCGGCCCGGCCAGCTCGTTCTGGCGTTCGCCCGCCAGCTGCTTGATGACCGCCGCTTCTTCCAGCACCAGCTGGGCCTGTTCGACGATTTTCTCGCCGACCTCGGTGACCGTGACGTCGGCGCCGCGCTCGAACAGGGTGATGCCGAGCTCGTCTTCCAGTTTCTTGACCGCGATGCTGAGCGTGGGCTGGCTGACGAAGCACGCCGCCGCGGCCCGGCCGAAATGGCGTTCGCGGGCGACGGCGACGATGTAGCGCAGTTCTGTCAGTGTCATGACGCGGCGGGGCGCTGCTGTTGTTCCGGCAGCACGATGTTGACTTCGAGGACTTCGAAGTTGTCCTGGCGCTCCAGCTGCACCTTGATGTCTTCCTGCGAAATTTTGACGTACTTGGAGATCACCGCGACCAGTTCGGCCTGCAGGGCAGGCAGATAGTCGGGCTGGCCGCCGTCGCGTCCGGAGCGTTCATGCGCGAGAATGATTTGCAGGCGTTCGCGGGCGATGGAAGCGCTTTTCTGGCGTTTGCCAAAGATGAGATCGATCAGGGACATATGCATCAGCCCCCGAACAGACGTTTCAACAGGCCGACCTTGGGGGCTTCGAGGAAGCGCAAGGGCTTGTCCGCACCAAGGAAGCGGTCGACCACGTCCTTGTAGGCTTCGGAGGCATCGGAACCGGTCAGGTGGATAGCGGGCATGCCCTGGTTGGAGGCATGCAGCACCGAGGGTGATTCCGGAATCACGCCGAGCAGCGGAATCCGCAGGATTTCCTGCACGTCGTCGACCGACAGCATTTCGCCCTTGTCGACACGGGCGGGCGAATAGCGGGTGATCAGCAGGTGTTCCTTGACCGGCTCGCGCTTTTCCTTGGCGCGGCGGGATTTGGACGCCAGGATGCCGAGGATGCGGTCGGAGTCGCGCACCGAGCTGACTTCCGGGTTGGTGACCACGATGGCTTCGTCGGCGAAATAGAGCGCCATGACCGCGCCGCGTTCGATGCCGGCGGGCGAGTCGCACACGATGTAGTCGAAGTCCTGGGCCAGTTCGTTCAGGACCTTTTCCACGCCTTCTTCGGTCAGCGCGTCCTTGTCCCGGGTCTGCGAGGCGGGCAGCACGTAGAGATTGTCGGCATTCTTGTCGCGAATCAGGGCCTGGTTGAGTGTGGCTTCGCCGTTGACCACGTTGATCAGGTCGTACACGACGCGGCGCTCGCAACCCATGATCAGATCGAGATTGCGCAGGCCGACGTCGAAGTCGATGACGACGGTTTTGTGACCCTTGAGGGCGAGGCCCGAGGCAACGCTGGCGCTGGTGGTCGTCTTGCCGACGCCGCCTTTGCCGGAGGTGATGACGATGATTTTCGCCACAGTGATTCCCCGTATCGGATTAAATGGACGGATATGGAAAAGGTCAGGCCGGTAAGGCGGAGATGACCAATTTGTCGGCTTCCAGACGGATCTGGCTCGGTTTGCCGGCGATGTCGGGCGGCAGGCTGTCTTCCAGCGTGCGGTAGATGCCGGCGATCGAAACCAGTTCGGCTTCCATGGCCTGGGTAAAGATGCGGGCCTCCCGGTTGCCGCGGGCGCCGGCCAGTGCCCGGCCGCGCAGCGGCGCGTAGACGTGGATGCTGCCGTCGGCGATCAGCTCGGCGCCGGCGCTGACCATCGCCAGCACCACCAGATCGCCGTCCTTGGCGTAAATCTGCTGTCCGGCGCGTACCGGCCGGTCGATCACCAGCGATTTCGGCTGGGAGGCGTCCTCTTTTTCTTTGCGCTCGGGCGGAACGATCTGCTGGATCGGCCGGGCATCCCCGTCGAAGCGGGCCAGTCCGGCATGGTGCAGCGCACCTTCCAGCCCGGCGGGCAGGTTTCGGGCTCCGACCGGTCTGATGCCGTACCGCACCATGACACTCACAAGTGCACGATAGTCCATCGCCGCGGCATCGACACCGGCAAAATCGAGCAATACCGGTTCGTTCTTGAAAGGGCTGCCGTCGGCGAAGCGGTTGGAGAGTTCTGTGGCGAGGTCGGGCAGGCTGGCTGTCTTGAGGTGGACGGCGAGCAAGTCGAGGCTGGCGGATTTGATGTCGAGCACGGACGGGTTGTGGGGCACGGTCAGGTTCGCCAAGAGTGCGTCAGGATAAATTAATGGAATCGAGTGTAACCGTTCGATACGCGCATTTCAAAACATGCACTTGGACTCGGGGTCGTCTCGGGATCAGGACGATCGTTTCAGGCGAAATCGGGAGGACGATTTGGGCCGGGCGACGTGTTTTGTGCGATGCAACAAAGAGTTGACACGACGTAGCGGTATGAGTAATCTTCACATCGATGCTGCGTCGCAACATGCTTAGAGAATGGCGCGAGCATTTCTTGAAGCAATGAACCCGACACGAAAAAGGAAACACCATGTTCAACCAAAACGAACAACTGGCCAATCTGCAGCAAGCCAACCTCGACAAGGCCCTGCGCCTGTCCAGCATCGTGTTGAGCGGTGCCGAGCGTTTCGCCAACCTGCAGCTCGAACTGTCCAAGAAGCTGGTGGCTGACCAGGCCGCGCTGGCCAAGCAGCTGACCGAACTCAAGGACCCGAAGGCCCTGCTGGACTACCAGTCGAACCTGGCCCAGCCCGGCATCGAACAGGTCTTCAGCGCCGCCCGTACCGTGTACGACGCCGCGATCCAGACCCAGACCGAAGTCCAGGCCTTCATCGAAGAACAGATCCTCGATTTCAACAAGCAGATCAACGTCAATCTGGACAAGGTTGCCAAGAACTCGCCAGCCGGCTCGGAAGTCGCCGTCAACGCCATCAAGAATGTGCTGACCTCGGCAACCGCCGCTTATGACAGCGTCGCCAAGACCGCCAAGAAGGTCGGCACCGAACTGGCCGAAGCCGGTGTCGAAGCCGCTGCCAACTCGGCCAAGGCTGCTTCCGCCGCTGTGTCCCGCACCGCTGCTGCCGCCAAAAAGACCGGCGCCTGATCGACCGTTTGTCTGTTGTGCAAAAAACCCGCCTTTCGGCGGGTTTTTTGTTTTTCGTGGGCGGATAGCGCAAAGCGCACGCTGGTACGCCGGTTGTTGCATCCGCGTATCTGGCCGGTCTGGCCGATGACGCCGCGCGTCAGTGCAGGCGGGGATTGGCTGCTTGCAGGTCGGCCAGCCATGCCGCAATCCTGCGGTCGATTTCCAGCCCCAGCGGGAGACCGGCGATCAGCCAGTCGGCCAGGGTGTCGGCGAAAGGTGGCTGTCCATCCTTGCCTGCGGGAGGATGCTTGGCGCGCCAGCGCCGCGCTGCATGCAGCAGACCGGACAGCATTTCTTCGTGCCGCCGGCCCGCCTGACTGAACAGGCGAGTCCAGTCCGGTGGGGACGGCTGCTCGGTCAGCGCATCCCGTACCGTGCCAAGCCATAGATTTTCCATCGCTTCGGCCGTCAGCCGGCAGAAGGCGGCCGCCCCCGCCTCGCCGACGCGCAGATGGATGCCGGGGCCGGGCGCCAGCCGGTCCAGCAACGGCCGGGCCCGGAGGTAGGCCGCTGCGCTGCCGCCCGCCGCCAGACTGAATCCCAGTTCGATACCTTCCCGCATCATTGGCCCGGCCAGTTCCAGATAGCTGCCGCCGGCGGCCCGGACGAGCGCGTCGCGGTCCGCCAGACAGTCGAACCAGGCGCCGGAGACATCGAGCAGTTCTACTTCCCTCCAGTCGCCGCGCGCCAGCAGCGCGGCAAATCCGTTGTTGTCGACGATGGCCTGCATCGGGCCGTCCGGCAGCCCCTGTCCCGCGTCCAGCCGACGGCTGCCGGCGCCGGCGCCGGTCCGCTGCAGCCGGGCAGCGAACCAGTCGAGGCAGGGCGCCTGGCCGATGAGGAGGAGCGGGCGGTCCGGCATTGCATCAGTCCAGCACGGCCGCATGTACGGCCGGATCGGCCAGTCGCTTCAGCCACCACGCCAGCGCCTTGCCCGGGCGTTTCTCGTGCCAGCCATAGAACAGCGTAGCCAGCGGCT
>JASLDQ010000169.1 GCA_030151505.1 Chromobacteriaceae bacterium | reverse complement strand
GGCGGGGAGGGCGTGCAGTATCCGGGCGAGTACGAGGCGCGCAACCGGGAGAGGCACGCCGTGGCGATCGAGCTGGACGGTCCGAGCTGGGAGGGGTTGCGGCAGATGGCCGTCGAGCTTGGCGTGGCGGTGCCGCCGGTGGCGGGATAGGCTGGCAGGCGGCTGTGCTTGCGCCCGTCGGCGTACACGCCGGGCGGGCGAATGCGTTGATGTGGGGCAGCAAGCCGAGTCGGCCAGAATGCCGGGCCGACAAAAAAACCGCATGTTCAAGACATGCGGTTTTTCGTTTCCGGCAACCGGACGCGGCCAACAGGCGCCGGCGCGGCGGTGCAGGCCGGCGCAGTGGTCGGGGTGTCCGAACGGGTCAGCCCAGCTTGCCGTCTTCCGCCCAGCTGCGGATGGTGCGGATGCAGTCCACGTCCAGATCGGTGTAGGCCTTCTTCAGGTAGTCCAGCAGATAAGCTTCTTCCGGCCTGACTTCCTGCACCGTGTCGTAGATGAAACGCACGGTCAGGAAACCGTCTTCCGGCTCCTCGATGCTGATCGTCAGCGTGCCGCCGCCATGGGCCTCGCCCGCTTCGGTGTGGTAGCAAATGCTTTCCTGCTCGACAAATTCGATCCGGTCGCGCACCCGCAGCTTGCCCAGCTGCATTTCACGCTGCAGGTGGGTGGCGCTGCGTTCCAGCAGGGTCACGCTGTCCACGCCTGGCAAAAAATAGCCAGGTTCCTCGGCGCGCAGCATCAGGCCTTGCCAGAGTTGCCGGCGCGAGACCTGATAGGACAGCGGCGAAGACGGGTCGTTGACGGCCACCAAGTGTTCGTGATGCATGAGTCATCCTTAAAGCGCGAAGCGTAATGCTCCATTGTATGAAGCGGCGGGGAATCTGTCGCGCGGCTGGGGAGGCCGGACGAGGGCGTATAGCCCTTGCGCCGGGTTCTGCCGCGATGCGGGAGAGAGTTTTCCGGAGCGGTCGGTGTGGGGCCCGGCGGAGCGGCCTTGCTGTCGGCAGGGTTTTTGATCCGCTCTAATTCTGCTCTAAGTCACGGCGGGCATACTGCTCGGACAAAAATCCGTTGAAATGGAGCCGTCCATGTCATCAAGCATCAAATCCAGGCTGGCCTGGCTGCATCGCTGGACCGCGCTGCTGCTGGCGCCGGTGTTTGTCCTGATCCTGCTGTCGGGCGCCGTGCTGGCGCTCAAGCCGGTCAATGACAGCCGGTCCACCTCCGTCACCGGGCTGCCCGCCGCCACCGTGGCGCAGGCGCTGGCGCAGATCGACCCGGCCGGCAAGGTCGGCATGGCCACGGTCGCCGCCGACGGCCAAAGCCTGATCCTGCAATCCAAGGACCCGGCGCTGGCCGGCCGCTGGGACATCGCCAGTCTGAGCAAACAGCAGGAGGCCGGCACCGACTGGTTCGGCACTGCCAAGCAGCTGCACAAGAACCTGCTGCTCGGCGCCGGCATTGTGGTCGAGATCGCCTGCTACGCGATGATCGGGATCATTTTGGTCGGGCTCTTGCTCGGCTGGCCCAAGCTGCGCAATACGCTGATGGGCTGGCATATGGGGGTGGGCTGGTTGCTGCTGCCGCTGGTGGCGCTCACGCCGGTCACCGGGGCGATGATGGCGCTGCACATCGGCACCGCCACGCTGCCGCCGCTGGCGCGCGGCGGTCCGCCGGCGACGCTGGCGCAGGGGCTGGATGCGGTCGGTGCGCAGGGCGACGCGGTGATTTCGGTGCGCCAGTTCAAGCAGGGCTCGGTGCTGCTGGCGGTGGCGACCGCCGATGGCGTGGCCAGCCGCGTGGTCGACCGCCAGGGCGCGGTGCAGCCGATGGCACCCGGCGGCGGGCTGGTCAAGCAGTTGCACGAGGGCACCTGGGGCGGGGCGTGGTCGGGCATGCTCAACCTGCTGGCCGCGCTGGCCCTTTCGGCGCTGACCGTGACCGGGCTGTATTCGTGGTGGCGACGCTGGTGGCTGGGCGCGCGGATGGCGGTGCGGCAGGACGTCGATGCCGGGGCCGATACGCTGGTGGCCTTCGCCAGCCAGACCGGCACCGCCGCCAAACTGGCCGACGCGACCGCCGCCGCCTTGCGCGGTGCCGGGCTGCGGGTGGCCTGCACCTCGCTCGCCGCGGTGAGGCCCGACGAGCTGGCCGGTTACCGCCGCAGCCTGCTGATCGTGTCGAGCTGTGGCGAGGGCGAGGTGCCGGATCAGGGGCGCGCCTTCGTGCAGGCACTGGGCAAGACCCGGATCGATGGCGCACAGGTCGGGGTACTGGCGCTGGGCGACTCGGCCTATCCGGTGTTTTGCGGTGGCGGCCAGACCGTGCGGGAAACCCTGTTGCGGCAGGGCGCGACCGAACTGGTCGACTGGCAGCAGGCCGACGGCGATCCGGCCGCCGCATGGCGGGAATGGCTGGGCCGTGTGGCCGACGCCTGCAGCGTGACGCTGGGAGAAACGGCGCAGCCCGAACTGGACGAGCCGGTGACGCTCCAGCTCTTGCGGCGCGAGCGGCTCGACGATCCGGCCATCGAGGGACTCAACGAAACCTGGCAGATCGCGCTGGAAGCGCCGGCCGGTGCCGAATTCCGGCCGGGCGACCTGCT
>JASLDQ010000158.1 GCA_030151505.1 Chromobacteriaceae bacterium | reverse complement strand
ATGGATGCCTACACCTCGGTCGGCATGCCGGTGTCGTACAACCACTGGTCGTTCGGCAAGCACTTCCTCAGCACCGAGAAGGGCTACAAGCGCGGGCAGATGGGACTGGCCTACGAAATCGTCATCAATTCCAATCCCTGCATCGCCTACCTGATGGAGGAAAACAGCCTGACCATGCAGTCGCTGGTGATCGCCCACGCGGCCTACGGCCACAACTCCTTCTTCAAGGGGAATTACCTGTTCCGCACCTGGACCGACGCCGACGCCATCGTCGACTACATGGTGTTCGCCAAGAATTACATCGCCGAGTGCGAGCAGCGCCACGGCATCGACGCGGTCGAACTGCTGCTGGACTCCTGCCACGCGATCCAGAACTACGGCGTCGACCGCTACAAGCGGCCGGCCAAGCTGTCGCTGATGGAAGAGCGGGCGCGGCAGAAGGAACGCGAGGCCTACGTGCAATCGCAGATCAACGATTTGTGGCGCACGCTGCCACGGCGCGAGGAAGAAGAAGCGACGCATGTGGTTAAACGCTTTCCGCCGGAGCCGGAAGAAAACCTGCTGTACTTCATCGAGAAGTATGCGCCGCTGCTGGAACCGTGGCAGCGCGAGATGGTGCGCATCGTGCGCAAGATCTCGCAGTATTTCTACCCGCAGCGCCAGACCCAGGTGATGAACGAGGGCTGGGCCACCTTCTGGCACTACACCATCCTCAACCAGTTGTACGACGAGTGCGTGGTGGGCGACGGCTTCATGATGGAGTTTTTGAAGAGCCACACCAACGTGGTCTACCAGCCGCCGGTCAACAGCCCGTATTACAGCGGCATCAATCCGTATGCGCTGGGGTTTGCCATGATGACCGACATCCGCCGCATCTGCGAGCACCCGACCGACGAAGACCGCGAATGGTTCCCCGACATTGCCGGCAGCGACTGGCGCAAGACGCTGGACTTCGCCATGCGCAACTTCAAGGACGACAGCTTCATCGCCCAGTACCTGTCGCCCAAACTCATGCGCGACATGCGCCTGTTCGCCATTCGCGACGACGACCTGGAGGACAAGCTGCTGGTGCCGGCCATCCATGACGCGGAGGGCTACCGCGAAGTGCGCCAGATTCTGGCCGAACAGTACAACCTGGGATCGCGCGAGCCGAACATTCAGGTGTGGTCGGTCAATGTCCGTGGCGACCGCAGCCTGACTCTGCGGCACTTCCAGCACAACCGCCGGCCGCTGGACGACAGCGCCGACGAGGTCATCAAGCATGTGGCGCGCTTGTGGGGCTTTGATGTGCGGCTGGAAAGCGTCGATAGCCAGAACCGCGTGCTGCACATGTTCGAGTGCAAGGTCGAGAGCCCGCGCGAGATCCGGATTTAGGCCGGGAGTTGTCGCTGTCCGTGGCCCGATGCCTGGGTGGCCGGTCGGAAACGAGGCGGAGCTGGTGCTTGCGGCTGGCGGTTGTTGAGCGCTTGGCGATGTGGCCCCATGGGCGGCCAGCGGGAGTCAGCGCGGGACAAACACCGGGATGCCGGGGCGTTCCGGGTGCGGGATTACCAGCACGTCCTGATCGAAAATCCGGCAGATGTTTTCGGCGGTGAGGGCCGTGGCCGGCGGGCCGCTGACCACCAGACGACCAGCCTTGAGCGCGAGGACGCGGTCGGCGTGGCGGGCGGCCAGATTGATATCGTGCACCGCCAGCAGGACGCCGATGCGATGGTCGGCCGCCAGGGTGCGGCAGGCAGCCAGCAATCCTTCCTGATGCGCCAGATCGAGTGCCGCCGTCGGTTCGTCCAGCAGCAGATAGCGGGGCTCGGTGGGGCTGGTCAGGGTTTGCAGCACGACACGGGCAAACTGTACCCGCGCCTGCTCTCCGCCCGACAGCACGTCGTAATCCCGATCCAGCAGATCCGTGGCATTGGCCAGTCGCAGGGCCAGACCGAGCTCGGTCTGCACATCGGCCGGCAGGCGACCATGCGGATACAGCCCGATTTCCAGCACATCCATCACCGACAGCCCCGGCATCTCGCCGTGCCGCTGTGTCAGAAAGGCTCGGCGTCGTGCCAAGGCCACGGCGGTATGGCGGGAAAGGGGCTGATTGTCGAGCATGATGCTGCCGTTGTCGGGCCGCATGTCGCCCGCCAGCAGAGCCAGCAGCGTCGACTTGCCCGCGCCGTTGGGGCCGATCAGGGCCAGCACTTCGCCGGGCGACAGGTCGAGATCGATATGCTCGAGCAGGCAGCGGCCGCGGACATGGAGGCTCAACTGGCGGGCGGTCAGGCTCATGTCGTCCTCCGCTGTCGCAACAGCCACAGAAAAAACGGCGCGCCGGCCAGACTGGTGATGGCGCCGATGGGCAACTCGGCTGGCGCCAGGACGAGGCGTGCGGCCAGGTCGGCCGCCGCCAGCACAACGCCGCCGGCCAAGGCTGCCAGCGGCAGCAGGGTCTGGTAGCTGCCGCCGGACAGGCGCCGGACGATGTGCGGCACGATCAGGCCGATGAAGCCGATGGTGCCGGTCAGGGCGACGGTCATGCCGACTGCCAGCGCAACCAGCAGGTTGAGTCGGCGCTTTTCCTGCATCACGTCGAGTCCGGCATGAAATGCCGCCTTTTCTCCCAGTAGCAGCACATTGCAGGCTTGCCAACGGCGGCTCAGCAGAACGCCGCACAGCGCGGCGAGCCCTGCGAGCAGGATGGCCATTTGCCAGTCCACCAGCGACAGGCTGCCGAGCAGCCAGAAGGTGACGGTCCGCAGCGAAGTATCGTCGACCACGCTGATGACGAGGGTGAGCACGGCGCCTGCCAGTGCGTTGATGGCGATCCCGGCCAGCAACAGGTCGCTGCTGGCCGCCCGCTGGCCGACCAATTTCTGCGCCACCAGCGAGGCGGCCAGTGCGCCGCCGAAGCTCGCAAAACAGACGCCGGCCACCGGCAGCTTGACCGTGAGCGCGATGGCCGCGCCCAGGCCGGCGCCGGCCGATACCCCGACCAGCCCCGGTTCGGCCAGCGGGTTGCGGAACTGCGCCTGCATTGCCGCGCCGCAGCTGGCCAGTACGCTGCCTGCCGCCAGTGCGCCGATGAGGCGAGGCGCGCGCAGTTCCAGCACGATGCTGCGGCTGATGTCGTCGGCCAGCAACAGCGATGCCTGCCAGCCGGCTCCGCTCCCCAAGGCGAGCGAGGCCGCAACCGTCATTGCCAGACAAACGGCGAGGATCAGGGCAAGTTGGCTGGGGCGAAGCAGGGGCATGGGCTCAATCGGATGGCGGAACTGACGAGGTCGGGGGCGGGGCTGTCACGGGCTATTCGTGCCTTGTGATCAAGGCCGCCGGCGATGCGGAGTATCGTGTTGTTGATGGCGCCGAATGACGAAATCGCCCGCGCAAAGGCGGGCGATGACGGGGTGTGCGGCCGGGGTTGTTGTGCCCGGCGCTGCTCAGCGCAGGCCGAGCACGTCCTGCATGTCGAACAGGCCCTTGGGCTGTTCGGCCAGCCAGCGCGCGGCACGCACCGCGCCGTTGGCGAAGGTGAGGCGGCTGGAGGCCTTGTGGGTGATT
>JASLDQ010000140.1 GCA_030151505.1 Chromobacteriaceae bacterium | reverse complement strand
TGCCTGGGCGCGATCATCGCGCTGCAGATGGTCAACGTCTTCCTGTGCCGCAGCGCACGCCGCTCGGTGTTTGCCATGCGCTGGCTGGACAACCGCCTGATCGTCAGCGGGGTGGGCTTTGCCGCGCTGTCCGTCCTGTTCATTGTCTACTCGCCGTGGGGCAACGCCCTGTTCGGCACCGCGCCGCTCGACCGCAGCGTCTGGCTGTTCATCCTGCCGTTTGCAGCGCTGCTGCTGGCGCTGGAAGAGGCGCGGAAATGGTGGGTGCGCCGCCGATGAAGGGCCCCGTGACTGCTTCTCCGCCTGCCGGCGGAAAGCGTGAATTCGGCCCTCGCTCGGCGCCAGACCGGGCCGTGTCGACCCGGTACCGGCCGGGCGCCTCGTCGTGGAGAGGACGGACCGCCCCGATCGCTCGGTTCCAGCCGGCATGCCCACGGTCAACCTCGCGCCGAAAAACGCGCTGCCATAGTCGGCCACGCTGCTCTATACCGTCAGGTATGCCGGGGGCAAAAACCCGGCTTGATCCCGGGGAGGACGCCATGCGTTGGGAGCGGATGTCGAAGTGGGCTGGCGGCACGCTGTTGGCGCTGCTGTTGCCGGGGCTGGCGCACGCGGTGCCGAGTTATGCCCGCCAGACCGGGCAGGCATGCGTGGCCTGCCACGTCAGCTTTCCCGAACTGACGCCTTATGGGCGGCTATTCAAGCTGTCCGGCTACACCCTCGGCACGACCCAGCTGTTCCCGCTGGCGGCCATGGCCGTCGGCTCGGTCAGCCGGGTCGGCAACACCCAGGGCAACGACTCGGCGTTTCCCAAAAACGGCGACCCGGTGCTGGAGGGCGGCAGCGTGTTCGTGGCCGGCAAGCTGTCGGACCACGTCGGCCTGTTCTCGCAGTGGACCTACAACAACCTGAACGCCAAGCCGCAGCCGGACGGCACCACCCAGTTCTCGGGCCACACTTCGGTCGACAACAACGACATCCGCCTGGTCGACCATATCTCCCGCCAGGAGCTGGACCTGATCTACGGGTTGACGCTCAACAACAACCCCACGGTGCAGGACGTGTGGAACTCGACGCCGGCGTTCGCCTACCCGTTCCAGTCCTCGCGCATGGCCGGGGTCTGGGGCATCGCCCCGCCCGCCACGCTGATCGAAGGCGGGCTGGCGCAGCAGGCGGCGGGGCTGAGCGCCTACGCCTTCCTCAACAAGTCCTGGTATGTCGAGCTGGGCGGCTATCGCAGCGCCGACGGGGTGTTCTCGGTGCTCAGCCAGGGCGTGGACATCGGCAGCCGCCTCAAGGGCACCAATCCCTACTGGCGCTTCGCCTTCAACCGCGACTGGGGACCGCACTCGCTGGCGGCCGGCACCTTCGGCCTCGATGCCCGGGTGAACATCGACCCGAACGACAGCAGTTCGCCCACCGACCATTTCCGCGACCTCGGCGTCGACCTGCAGTACCAGTACCTGTCCGAGCCGCACTCGGCCACCGCCCAGGCCGCGCTGATCCACGAGCGTGCCAGCTGGGATGCTTCCCATGTCGGGGCCGACCGGCAGGATTCGAGCAGCGAGCTCGACTCGTTCCGGTTAAAAGGCTCGTACTGGTTCCAGCGCCAGTACGGCGCCACCCTCGCCTACTTCGACCAGCGCGGCTCGAACGACAGCGTGGCCTTCCCGGTCACCAACAGCCCCGACACCCGCGGCTACATCGCCGAGCTGGACTATATGATCTTCCCGTTCTGGCGGGTGGCGCTGCAGTACACCGGCTACTGGAAGTACCTGGGGGCCGCCAGCAATTACGACGGCAACGGCCGCGACGCCCGCGACAACAACACGACCTATCTCTACACCTGGATCGCGTTCTGAAGGACACCGCCATGCGTATCGCACGTTTGCTGCTGTGCTGCCTCGTCGTCCTGCCCGCCGCCGGGGTCCGGGCCGCCGGCACGCCCGAGGCCGTCGCCCGGCAATGGTGTGCCAACTGCCACGGCGCCGACGGCAACAGCACGTCGCCGCTGTTTCCGCGCCTGGCCGGCCAGCAGCCGGCCTATCTGGAACAGCAGTTGCTGTCGTTCCGCGACAAGAGCCGTACCGACCAGTCCGCCCACGACTACATGTGGGGCATCGCCGGCACGCTGGACAACCCGACCATCCACGGTCTGGCCGCCTATTTCGCCGCGCAGTCGCCGCAGCCGAACCCCAATGCCGTCGACCTTGCCCGCGTCCGCGCAGGCCGCGAGCTGTTCGACAACGGACGCGCCGCCAGCGGCACCGCCGCCTGCGCCAGCTGCCACGGCGCGCGGGCGGAAGGCACGGCGGCCGCGCCGCGCCTGGCCGGCCAGCATGCCGCCTACGTCCTCAAGCAGATGCGGGTGTTCGAAACCAGCCAGCGCCCCGCCGCCGCCGCGATGCAGGCGATCGTCAAGACGCTGGGCGACGACGACATCCGCGCGCTGGCGGCCTACGTACAGACCCTGCCCTAGCCACCGACCGGCGCCATCCCGGCCTTTTTTCGGAAGCGATGCACATGGACGGTCCGGCGATTGCCGCCATCGGTTTGGTCAAGGTCTTCGGCGAAGGCGAGGCCCGCACCGTCGCGGTCAAGGACGCCAGCTTCGAGGCGAAGTGGGGGGAGATTCTCTATCTGGTCGGCCCGTCCGGCAGCGGCAAGACCACGCTGCTCAGCATGATCTCCGGCATCCTCCGCCCCACCAGCGGCACCGCGCGGGTCAAAGAGACCGACATCTGGCAGCTCGACAACGACGCGCTGGCCGAATTCCGGCTGGCCTCGATCGGCTTCGTGTTCCAGGACTATCACCTGTTCCCCCGCCTGAGCACCGCCGAGAACGTCGCCATCCCGCTGATCCTGCGCCGCACCGGCTGGGCGGAGGCGCTGAAGGAGGCCGAGCGCTATCTCGAGGTGGTCGGGCTGGCCGGCAAGGCCGGCTTGCCGCCGATCAAGCTCAGCGGCGGCGAGCAGCAGCGGGTGGCGATCGCCCGGGCGATGATCAGCCAGCCCGACATCATGATCCTCGACGAGCCCACCGCCTCGCTGGACGGCGACACCGGGCGGCGCATCGTCGATTTCGTCAAGACCCGGATTTTGTCCCCGACGCGCTGCATCCTGATCGTGACCCACGACTCGCGCATCTTCGAGTACGCCAGCCGGATCATGCACATGGAGGACGGCCGGATTACCGGCTTCGAAACGGTGGCGGCATGAGAAACAAGCTTCTTTTCGCCCTGGCCGCCATCGGTCTGGTGGCCGGCCTGATCGCGGCCTACCTCATGGGCGAACGGCACCAGCCGGCGCCGCCGCTGTTCGCCCCGGCAGCCAATCCTTTCGCCGCCGGACTCTACGCCAACGGCATCATCGAGAGCCGTCAGGACGCCGGGCAAAACACCAGCCTGTACCCGGAAGTGGGCGCAACGGTCCGCGCGGTGCGGGTGCAGGAAGGAGCGCAGGTGAAGGCCGGCGACGTGGTGCTGGAGCTGGACGACAGCGTGCCGCGCGCCACGGCCGAGCAGCTGCGCCTGCAGGCTGAGGCGGCCGGCAGCACGCTGGCGATGCTGAAAGCCCAGCCGCGCAGGGAGCAGCTGCAAGTTGCCCGCGCCCAGCTCGACCTGGCCCGGGCCAATGCGCGCACGCTCGACCAGCAATACCGCAAGCTCGCCCGCGCCTACGCGGCCGACGCCGGCGCGGTCAGCCGCGAGATACTGGACACGGCGGCCAACCAGTTCAAGGCGGCCGAGGCCAGCGTGGAGGTGGCGCAGCGCCAGTACGAGCTGACCCGCGCCGGCGCGTGGATCTACGACATTCAGGCGCAGGAGCGCCAGTTCCGGTCGCTGACGCATGCCTACGAATCGGCCCGCGCCCTGCTCGGCAAGTACACGCTGAGGGCGCCGATGGACGGCACGGTGATGGCGATCAATGCTGGCCCCGGCGCCTACGTGTCGCCGCAGGGGGTGTATTCGCCCTACACCGGGGCGCAGGCGCCGGTGGCGGCGATGACGGCAAGACAGGACGAGCTGGCGGTGCGCTGCTATATCGACGAGGTGCTGATCCACCGCCTGCCGGCGGGCAAGACGATGCGGGCGCAGATGTCGGTGCGCGGCACCGACCTGCGGGTGCCGCTCGCCTTCGACCACGTCCAGCCCTTCGTGATTCCCAAGCTGCAGTTGTCCGACCAGCGCCAGGAACGGGTCGACCTGCGGGTGCTGCCGGTGGTGTTCCGCTTCAAACCGCCGACCGGCGCCCGCCTTTATCCGGGCCAGCTGGTCGATGTCTACATCGCGCAGGATCCGCCGCCCGCCCCGCCCCGGACGGCGCCGCCCAAGGGCTGAGGGGAGGCGCGCGATGAACCTTCCCCTGCCGCCGGCCGCCTTCGCCCTGTTCGCGGCATCCCTGCTCGGCGGCTGCGCGCTGGGACCGGATTTCCGCCGCCCCGCCGCGCCGCCCGTCGCCGCCTATCTGCCCGCGCCGGACACGGCAGCGATGCCGCCGGTCAGCCTCGCACCGGCCTGTGCGCCCGCCAGCCGGCCGTGGTGGTCCAGTTTGGGCTCGGCCCGGCTCGATGCGCTGGTGGACGACGCCCTTGCCCATAGCCCCACCCTCGACGCCGCCCGCGCCACCCTGCAGCAGAGCGAGTTCAGCCGGCGGGCCGGCGAAGGGCTGTTCTATCCCCAGCTCGATCTGAACCTCGGCTTCAGCCGCCAGCTCAACTCGGCCTTCCGCCTCGGTGCGGCCGGCAACGCCGCGCCGATCTTCAATCTCTACACCCTCGCGGCGACGATCGGCTACGCCCTCGACCTGTTCGGCGTCCAGCGCCGCGCCGTCGAGGTGCTCGGCGCCCAGGCGGACGTGCAACGCTACGCCGGCGCGGCCGACTACCTGAGCCTGAGCGCCAACGTGGTCAATGGTGCGATCGCACATGCAGCCTATACCCGGCAACTGGCCGCAGCCCGCCGGCTGGTCGACTTGCAGGCAGACCAGCTCGCCATCGTCCGCGCCCAGTACGCCAGCGGGCTGGTGGCCGAATCCGACCTCCAGACCCAGACCCAGCAGCTCGCACAGGCCCGGGCGGCGCTGGCACCGCTGGCGCAGCGGCAGGCCCAGGCCCGCCACCTGCTGTCGGTGCTGCTGGGCCGGCCGGCGGCCGAAGCGCTGCCGGCCTTGCCGGAGCTGGACGAGCTGCGCCTGCCGGCCGCGCCGCCCTTGAGCCTACCGTCCGGTCTGGTGCGCCAGCGGCCCGACATCCTGCAGGCCGAGGCCCGGATGCACGCCGCCAGCGCCGCGCTGGGCGTCGCCACGGCCGTGCAGTGGCCGACGGTGACGCTGGGCGGCGACGCCGGCCTCGCCAACCCGAATTTCGGCCAGCTCGGCAGTTCCCAGAGCCGGTTCTGGAGCCTCGGCCCCTCGGCCAGCCTGCCCGTCTTCAGTGGCGGGAGCCTGAGCAACCAGCAGAAGGCGGCGGCCGAGGCGCTGCGGGCGGCCGAGGCTGATTATCGCCAGGTGGTCCTGTCGGCTTTCGGCCAGGTTGCGGACGTGCTCACCGCGCTGGGGCACGATGCCGACACGGTGCAGGCCAACGAAGCCTCGAGCCGGACGGCCCGGCGCAACTGGATGCTGGCGAGCACCGCCAGCGCAGCCGGCCTGCAAAGCCGGCAGCAGGTCCAAGCGGCGGAAATCGCGTTGCAGAACGCGGAGCTGACCCGGCTGCAGGGCGAGGCGCTGCAACTGCAGGACGGCGTGGCCCTGTATGCGGCGATGGGCGGGGCATGGTGGACGGACGGCCCCGCCTGGCTGAAACGGGATGCCGACTGCGCCGCGACCGCGGGAGCACAGCCATGACGACACGCCTGTCCCTCGGCAACCGGGGCATTCTGATCATCGCCTACAAGCTCTTGGTCAACGACCGCAGCAAGTTCTTCGCCCTCCTGATCGGCGTCACTTTCGCGGTGTTCCTGATGGTGCAGATGACGTCGCTGTTCGCCGGCATCCTCAACCGCTCGTCGGCCACCGTGAACAATATCGGCGCCAGCGTGTGGGTGATGGACCCGGCGGTCAACAACGTCACCGCCTCCATCCCGATGCCCGACTACATGCTCGACGCTGTGCGCAGCCTCAACGGGGTGCGCTATGCCGTGCCGCTGTTCCTCGGCACCGGCCAAGCCCGCCTGCACGACGGCACCTTCCAGGCGGTCAGCATCATCGGGCTGGACGACACCAGCCTGTTCGGCCGGCCGGAGCTGGCTCAGGGACAGATTGCGGACATCTACGGGGAAAACGGGTTCATCGTGGTGAAAGATGCGGAATACGGCAAACTCAAGAGTCCGCCGGTCGGCACCGAGTTCGAGATCAACGACAACCGCGCGGTGGTGGTCGGCCTGGCCCGGGTCGCCTCCAACGGCCTGTTCGGCATCCCGACCCTCTACACTACCTATAGCCGCGCGATCCAGTACCTGCCGACCACCCGTTTCACCACGTCCTACATCCTGGTGGAACCGAGCAGCCCGGCGGCGGTGAACCACATCAAGGCGGAAGTGGGCAAGCTGGGCTACCGGGCCCTGACCCGGGACGAGTTCAACCAGCGCATCGGCGACTTTTACAAGTACCAGACCGGGGTCGGCACCAACCTGCTGCTGATGACGGTGATCAGCTTCATCGTCGGCCTGTCGATCTCGGGCCAGACCTTCTACACCTTCATCCTCGAGAACCTGGAGAAGTTCGGCGCGCTCAAGGCCATCGGCGCCAAGAGCAGCGAACTGGTGGCGATGATCCTGTTCCAGGCCACCTTCACCGCCCTGACCGGCTACGGCATCGGCGTGGGCTTGTGCACGCTGATGATCACGCTGGCCAAGGTCCGCCTGCCCGACTACGCCGCGATGATCACCTACGGCAACCTCGTCCTCGCCCTGGGCATGGTGCTGGTCATCGCGGCCATCTCCAGTGCCATCGGCATCCGGCGGGTGCTGCGCATCGAACCGTTCGACATCTTCCGCGGCTGAGGCCGTGCCTCAGTCCGCACATACCGCTTCCGGCGGATGCGAATCCCGTCGTTTTGAGTGGCTGACGAGCGGGAGGACCGCACGGCTCGCCCCGCGCTATGCTGGCGGCGCGCATCCGCCAGCACTACTCGCCTGAGCGGTCGCGATCCACGCGGCGGGATGGAACGTCGCCGGCACACCGCCACCGCTGAATCCTTGCAACCCAAGGGGCAGGACGCCGTGATCGGCGGTATCAATTTCATCGCTTTTTGCTACTGACGGATGGCATTTCGGAGACATCCACACCGAAGCGAAGTACTGGTGCACATCGTTTACGGCGACTGGTTCGATATCAAAAGCGTCATTCGCGACGGGCTTTGCGTGCCGAGGCCGTAGTAGCCGTTAGCAATGTGGCAGTAGCAGAAAGCATACGGCGTCACTTTTATCGTTGGAATTCACGGCGGGGACAGGGAACGATGGCTGCGCCATTCGGTCGGGCTGCGCCCCATCTCCTTGCGGAACATATAGGTAAACGCCGACGGCGAGCCGTAGCCCAGTTCCAGCGCGACCTCGGTCACGCTGCGCCCGGCGCCCAGCCATTCCACGGCGCGAAAGAGCCGCAGGCGATGGCGCCAGGCCCGCAGGCTGAGGCCGACTTCGGCCTCGAAACGCCGCCCCAGCGTGCGAGCCGAGGCCCCCAGCTCGACGCCCCAGTCGTCGGCACCGCGCGGGTCGGCCGGATTGGTGTAGAGCGCCTCGCACACCCGCCCCAGCATCGGGCTGCGCGGCCACGGCAGGTGGAAGTCCTGCGCCCGCAGGCGGCGCAATTGTTCGAGGACCAGGCCATCGATCCGGACGAGATACGCTTCGTCCTCGTCCCGCCGCCC
>JASLDQ010000101.1 GCA_030151505.1 Chromobacteriaceae bacterium | reverse complement strand
CTCGTCCCGCGTGACGGCCTGACCGTCTCCGTCATCTGCGCCAGCATCGGCCAGCACCAGCCGACCGGCGGCGCGCAAGGCGTCGATATGGCCGGCGGTCCAGCCGTAGGCCACGGCATCGGCCGCGTCGTCGCCTTCCAGCCATTGTCCGCCATCGGCCAAGATCGCCCTGCCGCGTGCATCGCCCGACGGGGCGAACGCGGCAAAAGCAGTCCGGTCGACCACCGCCAGCGACGCCACCCCGGCCGCCGCCAGTCGAGCCGGCAGCGCAGCCAACGCCTGATTGCCGGCGGCGTCGTTGTCCGGCCAGAACAGGCACACCCGCCCGGCCAGCGGGGAGAAGTCGGCCTTGCCCACCGCCTCCGCCCCGTTCATCCAGGTGGTCGCCACATGGTCGGGAAACAGCGTGGCGGCCGCGTCGGCGGCTTTCTCGCCCTCGCAGATCACCACCGGGGCATCAGGCCGGCCGGCGAGCTGGTCGAGCTGATACAGCGGGCGCGGCGCGGCCAAGTTTTTCCACATCCATTTCACCTCGCCGCTGGCGCTATCGCGCCACACCGAGCACGGGAAGTAATCCTTGCTGCGGCCGTTCTGGCCCGGCTCCAGCCGCGCCACGAACACCAGCGGCAGGCCGGCGGCGTCGTTGTAGCGCCACCACTGCACCACCCGGCCCGGGCGCTTGTAGCGGGTCTTGGGCATCCGCCCCAGCCATTCGGCAGGGATCGGGATAACCGGCGCCAGCGTGTCGGCGGCAGGCTGGCGCTTGGGTGCAGGAACAGGGGCCGCGCCGGGCTGGCCGATGCGGTACTTCTCCATCAGCAGCTTGCACGCCGCCCCCTGCTCGATCCCCTCCAGATAGGCCACCAGCGATACCGGATCGCCGCCCTTGTCACCGGTAGCGAAGTCGGACCAGACCCCCGTGGTTTCATTTACCGAAAACGAGCCAAAACCATCATCGGTCCGGCGCGGATTAATCATCTGCAGCTCATGGCCCGCCTTCTGAAAACGCACCCGCAGGGTATCCAGCAGCCCGGCCAGATCGGCCAGGGCAGCGGCGTTGACCTCGGCAAAGGGAAGGCGCTTACCCGTCGTCATGCGGCCTCCTTCGCGGTGGCGCGCACCGGCTTGGGCTTGGTAGCGACAAGGCCAACGGCGTCCTCGCGAATGCAATCCAGCGAGTTGCGACTGTCCTCGATCACGTGACGGGCCACACTAATCAAGCCGGCAACGTGGCCTTGCGCATCGGCATGGGCACCGCTGTTGCCGTCCGCCGACAACCGGCCGATGGCAAACAGCAAGGAATCCAGCATGTCCAGCGACTCCATGCCGATATGGCTGGCGCACTCCGCGTAATCGCGCAACTGATTGACGACAACCTCGTTGCGGGGCGCTTGGTGGGTTTGGGCAGCGGTATTCATGCCGACACCTCCACCACGTCAAAGCCACGGGCGGCCGGTTGGATGCGGACGCGGGCGCCAGCGGTGACCAGATCAGCGGCGATGCGGCGGGCATCGGCGAGGCTGGCAGCCGGGCGAACGATGGAAACGGCGGAATGGGTGCGGGAAAACAGGGCGCGTAGGGCGCGGGCGAGCGTGGACATGGTGTCCTCCAGTGCAGGGTTTAGCCTGCCTCCCGACGCCAATCGGGGGTGGCAGGCACGTGGCAGGATTGGCGTACCGGCGCACTGGGAACCGGCGAGTGCAAGCACTCTCCCACCACGGCCCGCCATAGAGGACGCACCAATGGTGTTACGGACGGACATAAAAAATGCCGCGAGTGGGCGGCTATCCGCCAGTGCATTCGGGACGCCAATCCCGGCCGCGCTATTGAACGCGACCGGCGGATTATGGCGAGCCGGATGCGCTGGTGCAAGCGCCAGCGGCGCAATCAGGGCTGTGAATGGGGTTGTCATGCTGGAATCCTTGAACGAATCGTGAGGGCGGCGAGCTGGGCACGAAAGCGGCGGCAGGCGATGGCCCGTTGAACGCAGGCCGGGCAGACCCGCACCCCGTCCAGTTCGGCCGGCATCGCGCTGGCGCGGAACACGGCGGCCAAGGTGCCGCCCGAGCCCATCACCCCACTGCAAGCGAGACAGCGTTTGCCACGGGTGCGGCGCGTGCTACGATTCGGGCGGTAGATGAATTTGGTTTTGACGCCCGCCGGAGTTGCTGCTCCGGTGGGCGTTGTCGTTTGCGGGGCCGGCATCATGTGGCGGCCTCGGGCTGGTGCAGGGGATTGACCTGATGCGACTGGAGCCACGCCTCCAGATCGGCGAGGCGATACATTGCGCGACGCCCGAGCTTGTAGAACGTAGGCCCGCTGCCGCGACACGCCCAGGTGTCGAGCGTGAATGGCGAGAGTCCGAGATAGGCGGCCGCTTCGGCACGGCTCATGAGCTGGCGCGGGGCGGTCATATCCCGAGCCTTTCCACTTCCGCCAGCAGGACGCGTGTCAGCTCTGCTTCGGCGGTCGGATCGGTAACAACGGCGGCCGCGCAAGTAGGACAAAGCGCCGTATTGAGTAAATATTCCCCCGGCAT
>JASLDQ010000070.1 GCA_030151505.1 Chromobacteriaceae bacterium | reverse complement strand
CATCACCCGGACTTTCTGCTGCGGCCGGATGATCTGCGGCACCCGGAACATGTCGCGCCGCAGCGAAATACCCGCGCCGAGCGATCGGTCAAGCGTCTTGCCCACCGCCTCCTCCAGCGCAGACAGCGTGCCGGCAGGCGCTGTCGTGGCACGCGCACTCTCCAGCTGCAGATCATCCGCCGTCAGCACGCTGCCGGCTGGCAACGGCCGCTTGAGAACCACCCGGGTCAGCTTGGGAAACACCCGCACCGGCAGACGCAACGACCAAGTCGGCTGACGACAGCTCAACAACACCCCGGTCGCCCCCTCGCGGCGGCCATTGGCCCAAGCGGCTTGCGGGTCCGGGCAGGCATCCAGGTTCAGGCGGCGGTCGAGCTGACCGAAACTGATGTGGCGATCCAGCCCGGCCAGCTCGGTCTCGACAAACCGCTTCGCTAGCGATTCCAGCGCAGCCATGTCCTGACCGGCGGCACAGGCCAGCGCACTCGCCAGCCCCAAATAGAGAAAAATCCAGATTCGAGCAAACATCCCGGCATTGTAACGGCCTCGGCCGACATCGGCATCCCCGCCGGCCTCCTGCCGAGAATTGCCGGCGCTACACAATCCCGTTATTGTCATCGTTTCGTCATTTGACGATGAACAAAGACATACCAACAGGAATCACCAGCATGAAAAAGTGGCTCACCCTTCTCGCGGCCAGTGCCGCCCTCGCCCTGGCAGCCTGCGGCAAACCGGCGGATACCCCCAAAACGGATGCCGCTGCGCCGGCCGCGGCGGACAAGGTTTACAAGGTCGGCGTCAATGCCGCCTTCAAACCGTTCGAGTGGGTGGACAACGACGGCAAGCTGAACGGTTTCGGCATTGAGCTGACCCAGGCCGTGGCCGACGCCGCCGGCATCAAGATCCAGTTCGTCAACACACCATGGGAAGGCATCTTCGCCACCCTGACCAACGGCGACACCGACATCCTCAGCTCGTCGGTCACCATCACCGACAAGCGCCGCGAGAACATGGACTTCACCGAGCCCTACTTCGAGGCCAAGCAGCTGATCCTGGTCCCGAAGGGCCAGCACATCGCCAAGCCGGAAGACCTGAAGGGCAAGAAGGTCGCCGTCACCACCGGCACCACCGCCGACACCGTGGCGCAGAAGATCATGGGCGGCACCGACCCCAACATCCGCCGCTTCGAGAGCCTGCCGCTGGTGCTGAAGGAAGTCGAGAGCGGCGGCGTGGAAGCCGCCATCGGCGACAATGGCGTAGTGGCCAACTATGTGGCCAACAACTCCGACAAGGGCTTCACCATTCTCGAAGGCGTGGATTTCGACAAGGAGTACTACGGCATGGCGGTGCAGAAGGGCAACGCCGCGCTGCTGGCCAAGCTCAACGAAGGCATCAAGAAGGTCCAGGCCGACGGCAGCTACCAGAAAATCTACGACAAGTACTTCGGCAGCAAGTAAGCGGTAAAAGCAGCATGCAAAACGGGCCGCCCGATCAGGGGCGGCCCGTTTTCATTGGCGGCACAGCCGGCTCAATCGACGTGGCTGGCCACGAAGCTCTTGATGGCATCCACGTCGGCCTCGGACACCTCGACCCGCTTGGGCAGATCCTCGATGTTTTCCAGCCCGGCCGGGCGCGCCGGCTTGCGTCCCAGCGCCTCGATGATGGTCGCCTCGAACTTGGCAGGCAGCGCGGTTTCCAGACAGATCATCGGCACGCCCGGCTCACGGAACTCGGCGGCCACCTTGAGGCCGTCGGCGGTGTGGGTGTCGACCACCACGCCATAGCGGGCATCGGTCTCCTTGATCGTCGCCAGCCGGTCGGCGTGCGAGCTCTTGCCCGACACGAAGCCGAACTCGGCGATCTTGCCGAAGTAAGGCGTGCCGCTCAGGTCGAAGCTGCCGCCGGCATCCACCTTGGCCCACAGCTCGCGCACCACGGCGCCATCGCGGCCGACCAGATCGAACACGAAGCGCTCGAAGTTGGACGCCTTGGAGATGTCCATCGACGGGCTGGAGGTGATGTGGGTGTCGGCGGTGCCGCGCGGGCGGTAGACGCCGGTGCGGAAGAATTCGTCGAGCACGTCGTTCTCGTTGGTGGCGACCACCAGCTTCTTGATCGGCAGCCCCATCATGCGGGCGATGTGGCCGGCGCAGACGTTGCCGAAGTTGCCGGACGGCACCGAGAAGCTGACTTGCTCGTCGTTGCTGCGGGTGGCGGCGAAATAGCCCTTGAAGTAATACACCACCTGCGCGACCACGCGCGCCCAGTTGATCGAATTGACCGTGCCGATCTTGTACTTGGCCTTGAACGCGTGGTCATTGCTGACCGCCTTGACGATGTCCTGGCAGTCGTCGAACACGCCGCGCACCGCGAGGTTGTGGATGTTGGCGTCCTGCAGGCTGAACATCTGCGCCTGCTGGAACGGGCTCATCAGCCCGTGCGGACTCAGCATGAACACCTTGATGCCGGCCTTGCCGCGCATCGCGTACTCGGCGGCGGAACCGGTGTCACCCGAGGTGGCGCCGAGGATGTTCAACGTTTCGCCGCGTTGCTGCAGCAGGTATTCGAAGATATGGCCGAGGAACTGCATCGCCACGTCCTTGAACGCCAGGGTCGGGCCGTTGGACAGTTCGAGGATGTGCAGGCCGGGCTCCAGCGTCTTCAGCGGGGTGATGTCGGCGCTGCCGAACACCTCGGCGCGGTAGGTGGCGAACACAATGCGCTTGAGGTCGTCGGCCGGGATGTCGGTGGCGAAGCGGCGGATGATCTCGAACGCCAGTTCCGGGTAGGACAGACCGCGCCATTGCGCGAGGGTCGCGGCGTCGATCTGCGGGTAGCTTTCCGGCAGGCACAGGCCGCCATCCGGGGCCAGGCCGCCGAGCAGGATGTCGGAAAAGGCGGTCGGCGCCATGCCGCCGCGGGTGCTGATGTAGTTCATGATGTCTTGTCGTGGGCAGCGGCCGCGATCTTGCGGCCAAGAATTAGCAGCGAACGCTCGACGCCATCGAGCTCGGCCACGTCGGGGAAGTTTCCCCACACGGCGAACCCGCGTCGTTCGAACAGCGCCAGACTCGGCGCATTATGGGCAAAGATGAAGCCGAGCAGGGAGCGGATGCCGAGCGCCGGACAGGCGGCGATGACGTAATCCAGCGCCAGCCCGCCCAGCCTCCGCCCGCGCGCCGTTTCGTCCAGATAGATGCTGGCTTCGGCGGTGGCGGCGTAGGCCGGGCGGCCGTAAAAGGCGCTCAGGCTGATCCAGCCCAGCATTCCGTCTGCCTCGTTTTCCAGCACCCACAGCGGATGGGTGTCGGGCCGGTGGGCAGCAAACCAGGGACGGCGCGATTCGACGCTGACGGGCTCAGTGTCGGCCGTGACCATGCGCGACGGCACCGTGCTGTTGTAGATCCGCACGATGCCGGGCAAATCGGCTGCGACGGCGTGACGCACGCGCACGCCGTCGCACAGCGACTCAGCCATTCAGTGCTTCCATGCGCAGGCGGGTGACCTTGCCGATCACGCTGCTCAGCGCCTCGATCTTGGCGATGGCGGCCTTGACCTGCTTCTCGATCGCGCGATGGGTCAGCAGCACGATTTCGGCTTCGGCGTCGCGCTCGCTACCCTTCTGGATCAGCGCCTCGATCGAGATCGAGTGGTCGGCCAGGAGGCGGGTGATGTCGGCCAGCACGCCCGGCTTGTCGGCCACGGTCACGCGCAGGTAGTAGCTCGACTCGACTTCGTCGATCGGCAGGATGGGCAGGTCGACCAGTTGGTCCGGCTGGAACGCGAGATGCGGCACGCGGTGTTCCGGGTCGGAGGTGGCCAGACGGGTGACGTCGACCAGATCGGCCACCACGGCGGAAGCGGTCGGCAGGCTGCCGGCGCCGGCGCCGTAGTACAGGGTCGCCCCGACGGCATCGCCCTTGACCAGCACGGCGTTCATCACGCCGTCGACGTTGGCTATCAGGCGCTTGGCCGGAATCAGGGTCGGGTGTACGCGCAGCTCCACGCCGTTGGCGGCGCGGCGGGTGATGCCCAGGAGTTTGATGCGGTAGCCCAGTTCCTCGGCGTACTTGATGTCGCGGGCATCGAGCTTGCTGATGCCTTCGAGGTAGGCCTTGTCGAACTGCATCG
>JASLDQ010000384.1 GCA_030151505.1 Chromobacteriaceae bacterium | reverse complement strand
CAAATCTTCGGGTACTACAAAAAAAAATCCGCAGTGAAAGAAAAGTTATATAGTGCCGACATGGTTAAATAGGAAGACACGCTATCTAGAGGGAGAAGTGGCCGTAGGCTGTGTGAGTTCGAGTCTCACTGTCGGCACCATACAATTCGAAGTAAGTCGCAATGTGCGGCTATTCAAACTGAAGGGAGCTTAGCTCCCTTTTTTTTGGGGGAAATCGGGAAATGTTGGAGAGTTATTTTCCCATACTCATGTTCGTCGTCCTTGGCGTTCTGGTGGGTGTAGGTACAATCCTTCTGGGTAGGCTGATAGGTCCCAGCCGTCCTGACTCAGAAAAAAATTCTCCTTACGAGTGCGGCTTCGAGGCGTTTGAAGACGCTCGCATGAAGTTCGATGTCCGTTACTACCTCGTTGCAATTCTCTTTATTCTGTTCGACCTCGAAATCGCATTCCTCTTCCCTTGGGCTGTCGTGCTCAAGGAAATTGGCATGTTCGGCTTTAGCGCCATGCTGGTGTTTCTCGCCATTCTCGTGGTCGGTTTCATCTACGAATGGAAAAAAGGAGCGCTGGAATGGGAATAGAAGGCGTACTTGAAAAGGGTTTCATCACCACCTCGGCCGACAAAGTCCTCAATTGGACCCGCACAGGTTCGCTGTGGCCGATGACTTTTGGTCTGGCCTGTTGTGCGGTTGAGATGATGCACGCGGGCGCGTCTCGCTATGACCTTGACCGTTTCGGCATCATCTTCCGGCCAAGTCCGCGCCAGTCCGATCTGATGATCGTTGCCGGCACACTGTGTAACAAAATGGCTCCGGCCCTGCGCAAGGTGTACGACCAGATGGCCGAACCGCGCTGGGTCCTGTCGATGGGGTCCTGTGCCAACGGCGGCGGTTACTACCACTACTCCTATTCCGTGGTTCGCGGTTGTGATCGGATCGTGCCGGTTGACGTTTATGTCCCGGGCTGTCCCCCGACGGCCGAGGCGCTGCTGTACGGCCTCGTCCAACTGCAGAACAAGATCAAACGTACCTGTACCATCGCCCGCTAAAGGTCTTCGCCAATGGCTTCTCACCTGAAAGCGTTGCAGTCTCAGGTCGAGGCGTTGCTCGCCGACAAGCTCGTGTCGGCAAGCATCGCGCTCGACGAGCTGACCATCGTTTGCCAATCTTCGTCCATCGTCGAATCCTGTACCCTGCTGCGCGACAAGCTCGGCTTTGAGCAGTGCATCGACCTCTGTGGCGTCGACTATTCCGCCTACAAAGACGGCAGCTGGGACGGCGCGCGTTTTGCTACCGTCCTGCACCTCTTGTCGGTGCAGCATAATGTGCGCCTGCGCGTGCGCTATTTTGCCGCTGACGACGATTTTCCCGTCGTGCCCTCCGTCAACGGCGTCTGGCCGGCCGTGAACTGGTTCGAGCGCGAAGCGTTCGACCTGTTCGGCATCATTTACGACGGTCACCCCGATCTGCGTCGCATCCTGACCGACTACGGCTTTGTCGGACACCCGTTCCGCAAGGACTTCCCGCTGTCAGGTTATGTCGAAATGCGTTACGACCCGGCCCAGGGTCGAGTGATTTACCAGCCCGTTACCATCGAACCGCGCGAGAACACTCCGCGCATCATTCGCGAGGAGAACTACGGTGGCTGAGATTCGCAACTACACCCTCAACTTCGGTCCACAGCACCCGGCCGCCCACGGCGTGCTGCGTCTGGTACTGGAGCTGGACGGCGAAGTGGTGATGCGCGCCGACCCGCACATCGGGCTTCTGCACCGGGGCACCGAAAAGCTGGCGGAAAGCAAGACCTTCCTGCAGTCGGTCCCCTACATGGACCGGCTCGACTACGTGTCGATGATGTGCAACGAGCATGCCTACGTGATGGCGATCGAGAAGCTGCTCGGTGTCGGGGTGCCGCTGCGCGCCCAGTACATTCGCGTCATGTTCGACGAGATCACCCGCATCCTCAACCACCTGATGTGGATCGGCGCGCACGGTCTGGACATCGGCGCGATGGCGGTGTTCCTGTTCGCTTTCCGCGAGCGCGAAGACCTGATGGACTGCTACGAAGCCGTGTCGGGCGCACGCATGCACGCGGCCTATTACCGTCCGGGCGGCGTGTACCGCGACCTGCCGGAGAGCATGCCGCAGTACAGCGCCTCCAAGATCAAGAACGCCCGCGAAATCGCGCGCCTGAACGAAAACCGCCAAGGCTCGCTGCTTGATTTCATCGAGGACTTCACCCGCCGCTTCCCCGCCTGTGTCGACCAGTATGAAACCATGCTGACCGACAACCGGATCTGGAAGCAGCGTACCGTCGGCATCGGCGTGGTTAGCCCGGAACGGGCGCTGGCCCTCGGCTTTACCGGTCCGATGCTTCGCGGCTCCGGCATCGAGTGGGACGTGCGCAAGAAGCAGCCATACGAAGTGTACGACCGTCTCGACTTCGACATTCCGGTCGGCGTGAACGGCGACTGCTACGACCGCTATCTGGTGCGCATCGAAGAAATGCGCCAGTCGAATCGCATCATCAAGCAGTGCGTGGACTGGCTGCGTGCCAACCCGGGGTCGGTCATCACCGACAACCACAAGGTGGCGCCGCCGTCGCGCGAAGCGATGAAAACCAATATGGAAGAGCTGATCCACCACTTCAAGCTCTTCTCCGAAGGCATGCACGTGCCGGAAGGCGAAGCGTTCGCCTCGGTCGAGCATCCCAAGGGCGAGTTCGGCATCTACCTCGTGTCCGACGGTGCCAACAAGCCTTACCGTCTGAAGATTCGCGCACCGGGCTATGCCCACCTGGCGGCGATGGATGAAATGTCCAAGGGCCACATGCTGGCCGACGTCGTCTCCATTATCGGTACGCAGGACATCGTGTTTGGGGAGATTGACCGCTGATGTTGTCGCCAGAAGCTCTTAAACTCATTGATCGCGAAGTGGCCAAGTATCCGGCCGGACAAGCCCGTTCGGCCGTGATGGGCGCGCTGCGCATCGCGCTCGTCGAGCGGCGCGAAACCGGCAGCAAGCCGGAAGACCGCTGCCTCAACACCGACGTGATCGAATTCGTAGCCAATTACCTCGGCATTCCGCCGGTTGCCGCGTACGAAGTTGCCACCTTCTACAACATGTACGACATGAAGCCGGTCGGGCAGTACAAAATCACCGTCTGCACCAATCTGCCCTGTGCACTGGGCGGCGGGGTCGATACCGCCGACTACCTCAAGCAGAAGCTGGGTGTCGGCTTCGGCGGCACGACGGCTGACGGCAAGTTCACCCTGGTTGAAGGCGAGTGCATGGGCGCCTGTGGCGATGCCCCGGTACTGCTCCTCAACAACCACAAGATGTGCGGCTTCATGACCCGTGAAGCCATCGACAAGAAACTGGCGGAGCTCGAATAATGGCTGTGTACTCCAGCGGCATCATTTTCGACGGCGTCGACACGTCCGACCCCAACTGCTGGACGCTTGATGCCTACGTCAAGCGCGGCGGTTATCAGGCGCTGAAGAAAATTCTCGGGAACAAGACTTCGCAGGAAGACGTGATCGCCGAGATCAAGGGGTCCAACCTGCGCGGCCGCGGCGGCGCGGGTTTTCCGACCGGCCTGAAATGGTCGTTCATGCCGCGCTCCTTTCCCGGCGACAAATACCTCGTCTGCAATACCGACGAAGGCGAACCGGGCACCTTCAAGGACCGCGACATCCTGCGTTACAACCCGCATGCGCTGATCGAAGGCATGATCATCGCCGGCTACGCCATGGGCGTTGCGCGCGCCTACAACTACATCCACGGCGAAGTGTTCGAGGAATACGAACGCTTCGAGGCCGCGCTGGATGAGGCCCGCGCCGCCGGCTTCATGGGCGACAAGATCCTCGGCACCGATTTCAGCTTCGAGCTGTTCGCCCACCACGGCTACGGCGCCTACATCTGCGGCGAAGAAACCGCGCTGCTGGAGTCGCTCGAGGGCAAGAAGGGCCAGCCGCGCTTCAAGCCGCCGTTCCCGGCCAGCTTCGGCCTCTACGGCAAGCCGACCACCATCAACAACACCGAAACCTTCGCTTCGGTGCCGTACATCATCACCAGCGGTGCGCAAACCTTCCTCGAGAAAGGCAAGCCCAACAACGGCGGCACCAAGCTGTTCTCGGTGTCCGGCCACGTCAACCGCCCGGGCAACTATGAGGTGCCGCTCGGCACGCCGTTCTCGGTGCTGCTGGAAATGGCCGGCGGGATGAAGGACGGCAAGAAGCTGAAGGCGGTGATTCCGGGTGGGTCGTCCGCGCCGGTGCTGCCGGCCGACATCATCATGGACTGCACGATGGACTACGACAGCATCGCCAAGGCCGGCTCCATGCTCGGTTCCGGCGCTGTCATCGTGATGAACGAGGATGTCTGCATGGTCAGGGCGCTGGAGCGACTGGCCTACTTCTACCACGAGGAATCGTGCGGCCAGTGCACCCCGTGCCGCGAAGGCACCGGCTGGCTCTACCGCGTGATCCATCGCATCGAACACGGCTTGGGACGTCCGGATGATCTCGATCTCCTGACTTCGGTCGGCAACAACATGGCGGGCCGCACCATCTGCGCGCTCGCCGATGCCGCAGTATTCCCGGTCCGCAGCTTCACCAAGCACTTCCGCCACGAGTTCGAACATCACATCGAACACAAGCAGTGCCTGGTGAACCACAAATGGTGTTGATCCGGCTTGCCCGGATCAGAAACGTATAGGTAGCGCAACGCTATGCTCGAAATCGAAATCGACGGCAAGAAGCTGACCGTGCCAACCGGCAGCACCGTGATGGAAGCCGCCAAGCAAGTCGGAACCTACATTCCGCATTTCTGCTACCACAAGAAGCTGTCCATTGCCGCCAACTGCCGCATGTGTCTCGTGGAAGTGGAAAAGGCGCCCAAACCGCTGCCCGCCTGTGCCACGCCGGTTACCGACGGCATGAAGGTATTCACCCACTCTGATCTGGCGCTTAAGGCCCAGAAAGGGGTGATGGAGTTCCTGCTGATCAACCACCCGCTCGACTGCCCCATCTGTGACCAGGGCGGCGAATGTCAGCTGCAAGATCTGGCCGTGGGCTACGGCAACACTTCCTCGCGCTATCAGGAAGAAAAGCGCGTCGTTGCGCACAAGGACATGGGGCCGCTGGTCAGTGCCGAAGAAATGGCGCGCTGCATCCACTGCACCCGCTGCGTGCGCTTCACCGAAGAAATCGCCGGCTTCCAAGAGATCGGCATGGCCGGTCGCGGCGAGCACTCGGAAATCATGCCGTTCATCGGCAAGACCGTGACCAGCGAAATCTCCGGCAACGTGATCGACCTGTGTCCGGTCGGCGCGCTGACGTCCAAGCCGTTCCGCTACAGCGCCCGCTCGTGGGAATTGTCGCGCCGCAAGTCGGTCAGCGCCCACGACGGCCTCGGCGCCAACCTGATCGTTCAGGTCAAGAACAACAAGGTCATGCGCGTGCTGCCGCTGGAAAATGAAGCGGTCAACGAGTGCTGGATCGCCGACCGCGACCGCTATTCCTACGAAGGCCTCAACAGCGCCGAGCGTCTGCAGAAGCCGATGGTCAAGCAGGACGGCAAGTGGATCGAGACCGAGTGGGCCGCCGCGCTCGACTACGTGTCGCACGGGCTGAAGGACATCATCGCCCGCGACGGTGCCGATGCCGTGGCCTTCCTCGCCACCCCGCATTCCACCGTCGAGGAACTGTTCCTCGCCAAGAAGCTCGCTGCCGCGCTGGGCGTCAACAGTACCGACTACCGCACCCGTCGCGCCGACTTCAGCCGCGACGCGCAGCAGCAAGGCGCCTTGTGGCTCGGCAGCAGCATCGCCGAATTTGCCGCCAAGAAATCGGTCGTGCTGATCGGTTCGACCCTGCGCCGCGAGCAGCCGCTCTTGAGCGCCCGCCTGCGCCAGGCCGTCAAGAAGGGCATGCAGCTCAATCTGGTGGCCCTGGCCGACGACGACCTGCTGATGGATGTCAATGCCAAGCTGGTGGTGCAGCCTAACGCGCTGGTCAATGCCGCCGCCCAGGTGCTGCGCGCCGCAGCCGAGCTGAAGGACGTGTCGCCGGCCGTCAACGTGCAGAACGTGACGGTGGACGAGGCCGCCCGCGCCATCGCCAAGAGCCTGATCGAGGCCGAAGGCAGCGCCGCGGTGGCGCTGGGCAATCTGGCCCAGCACCACCCGCAATTCGGCGACCTCCTGGCCATCGCCAACGACCTCGCCCGCATTGCCGGCGCGCAGGTCGCTGTGTTCGGCGAAGCCGCCAACTCGGTCGGCGCCGAACTCACCTTCAAGCCGTCCGCCGGCGGTAGCCACGCCGCCGCCGTGCTGGGCCAGCCGCGCAAGGCCTATGTGCTGCTGAACACCGAGCTCGACTTCGACAGCGCCAACGCCGCCGCCGCCCGCGCCGCGGTCAAGGACGCCAAGATGGTCGCGGCCCTGACCGCCTACAAGACGCCGGAGCTGCTGGAATACGCCGACGTGCTGCTGCCGGTTGCGCCGTTCAGCGAAACCGCCGGTTCCTTCATCAACATGGAAGGCAGCCTGCAAAGCTTCAATGGCGTGGTCAAGCCGCTGGGCGATACCCGCCCGGCCTGGAAGGTGCTGCGCGTGCTGGGCAATCTGGCCGGTGCCGCCGGCTTCGACTACACGACCGCCGAGGAGGTCCGCGCCGAGTTCCTCGCGCAGGGCGACATCGCCGCGCGTCTGAACAACGGCCTTTCCAGCGTGGCGGCCGACGCGGACGTCACGCCTGTAGCCGGCCTGCAGCGCCTGGGCGAAGTGCCGATGTACCAGGCCGACGCCGTCTGCCGCCGCGCAGCCAGCCTGCAGGCGACGGAAGAAGCGCAGCGCGCCGGCCAAATCGCACTCCATCCGGCTCAGATCGCCGCGCTGGGTCTGACCGCCGGGGCCGACGTGACCGTGTCGCAGGGTGCTGCCGTTGCCACGCTGCCGCTGGTGGCGGACAGCACGCTGCCGCAGGGCGTCGTGCGCGTGGCCGCCACCCAGCCTCTGGCCGGTCTGTTCGACAGCATTGAAATCAAGCGGGGTTAATCGATGGAATTCCTGCAGAACCTCTTGGGTCAGGACCTCGGTCTGGGAGTCTGGACCCTGTTGAAGATCCTCGTGATCGTGTTGCCGCTGATGGGCTGCGTGGCCTATCTGACGCTGGCCGAGCGCAAGGTGATCGCCTACATGCACATGCGGATCGGCCCGAACCGGGTCGGCCCCAAGGGCCTGTTGCAGCCGATCGCCGATGCGCTGAAGCTGCTGACGAAGGAAATCATTTTCCCGAGCAAGGCCAACAAGGCGCTCTTCGTGATCGGTCCGATCCTGTCGATCGGACCGGCGCTGGCGGCCTGGTCGGTGATCCCGTTCGCTCCGGAACTGGTGCTGGCCAACATCAACGCCTCGCTGCTGTTCATCATGGCCATCACCTCGATGGGCGTGTACGGCGTCATCATCGCCGGCTGGGCTTCCAACTCCAAGTACGCCTTCCTCGGTGCGATGCGCGCCGCCGCGCAGATCGTGTCCTACGAAATCGCCATGGGCTTCGCGCTGGTGAGCGTGCTGATGGTGTCGGGCTCGCTCAATCTGGTCGACATCGTCAACCAGCAGGGCGCGGGTCTGGCGGGCGGTTCGGTCCTGAGCTGGAACTGGCTGCCGCTGTTCCCGATGTTCCTGATCTACTTCATCTCGGGCGTGGCCGAAACCAACCGCGCCCCGTTCGACGTGGCTGAAGGCGAATCGGAAATCGTGGCCGGCTTCCACGTCGAATACTCGGGCATGGCCTTCGCAGTGTTCTTCTTGGCCGAATACGCCAACATGATCCTGATCGCGGCGATGACCTCGCTGATGTTCCTGGGCGGCTGGCTGTCGCCGTTCCCGGCATCGGTGCCGTTCCTGGGGGCGTCCGGCTTCCACTGGCTCGTGTTCAAGATCTGCTTCGTGCTCTTCCTCTTCCTGTGGTTCCGCGCGACCTTCCCGCGCTACCGCTACGACCAGATCATGCGTCTGGGCTGGAAAGTGTTCATCCCGGTGACCTTGGTGTGGCTGGTGGTGGTTGGCGCGTGGATGATGAGCCCGCTCTCGCTGTGGAAATAACGGGCTAAGGGCATAAACGAAATGATCAAGAAATTCCTCAAGACCTTCCTGCTGGTCGAGTTGCTGCAGGGGATGGCGGTGACCGGGCGCCTGTTTTTCGCCCGCAAGATCACCGTCCAGTTTCCGGAAGAAAAAACACCGCAGTCGCCGCGCTTCCGCGGCCTGCACGCCCTGCGCCGCTACCCCAACGGGGAAGAGCGCTGCATCGCGTGCAAGCTGTGTGAAGCCGTCTGCCCGGCGATGGCCATCACCATCGAATCCGAGCAGCGCGACGACGGCACCCGCCGGACCAGCCGCTACGAAATCGATCTGACCAAGTGCATCTTCTGCGGTTTCTGTGAAGAGTCCTGCCCGGTCGACTCGATCGTCGAAACGCACATTCTCGAATATCACGGCGAGAAGCGTGGCGACCTCTACTACACCAAACCGATGCTGCTGGCGGTGGGTGACAAGTACGAGGCCGACATCGCCAAGGCTCGTGAAGCCGACGCCAAATATCGTTAAGGGGGGAGCATGTCGTTCCAGGAAATTATTTTCTACGCGCTGTCGGCGATCCTGCTGTTCGCTGCCGTGCGCGTTGTTACAGCCAGAAGCCCGGTGAATGCCGCGCTCAATCTGGTGCTGGCCTTCTTCACCGCCGCCGGCCACTGGCTGCTGCTGCAGTCCGAGTTCCTCGCCATCGTGCTGGTACTGGTCTACGTCGGGGCCGTGATGGTGCTGTTCCTGTTCGTGGTGATGATGCTCGACATCAACATCGACGAACTGCGCCAGGGCTTCTGGTCGCACCTGCCGGTGGCCGCCGTCGTGGCCACGCTGATGATCGTCGAGATGGTGCTGATTCTGGCCGCGCCGGAAACCAACCTGAAAGGCTTTGCCGAACCGGCCGCGCTGGCTGCGGACTTCAGCAACGTCAAGCAGCTCGGCCTCTTGATCTACACCACCTACGTCTACCCGTTCGAACTGGCCGCCGTCGTGCTGCTGGTGGGCATCGTTGCCGCGATCGCGCTGACCCAGCGCCAGCGCAAGGACACCAAGTGGGTTGATCCGGCCAAGCAGGTGATCGTGAGCCGCGAAGGCCGCGTCAAGCTGATCAAGATGAAGGCCGTGGTCCGCCAGCCGGACAGCGAAGCCGACTCCACCAACGACACTGCGGCCTAAGGAGGATTACTGCAATGCTGACCCTCACGCATTTCCTCGTGCTGGCCGCGATTCTGTTCGCGATCAGCGTGCTGGGGATTTTCCTGAACCGCAAGAACGTCATCGTGCTGCTGATGGCGATCGAACTGATGCTGCTGGCGGTGAACTTCAACTTCGTCGCCTTCTCGCACTATCTGTCCGATACCGCGGGCCAGATCTTCGTGTTCTTCATCCTGACGGTGGCGGCGGCCGAATCTGCAATCGGCCTCGCCATCCTGGTTGTGTTGTTCCGCAACATGAACACGATCAACGTTGAAGACCTGGGCAGCCTGAAGGGCTAAGGCTCACCACGGAGAAGAAATAAAAGCATGGACATGAAAAGCCTTTATCTGCTGATCGCGCTGGCCCCGCTCGCGGGCTCGGCGATTGCCGGCCTGTTCGGCTGGGCGATCGGCCGGCGCGCCGCGCACGTGGTGACCATTGCCGGCGTGCTGACGTCTTGCATCGGCTCGGTTGCGGTGCTCAACGGCCTGCTCAACGGCGCTGCCGCCTTCAACGGCGACGTCTACACCTGGCTCACCGTCGGCGGCCATACCTATTCGGTCGGCTTCCTGATCGACAACCTCACCGCGATGATGATGGTGGTGGTGACCTCGGTCTCGCTGATGGTGCACATCTACACCATCGGCTACATGGCCGAAGACCCCGGCTACCAGCGTTTCTTCAGCTACATCTCGCTGTTCACCTTCTCCATGCTGATGCTGGTGATGTCGAACAACTTCGTGCAGCTGTTCTTCGGCTGGGAGGCAGTGGGTCTGGTGTCCTACCTGCTGATCGGTTTCTGGTTCACGCGCCCGACCGCCATCTTCGCCAACCTCAAGGCCTTCCTGGTCAACCGCGTCGGTGACTTCGGCTTCGCGCTCGGCATCGGCATGGTGCTGTACCACTTCGGCGGCTCGCTCAACTACACCGACGTGTTTGCTGCAGCTCCTTCCGTGGTCGGCAAGACCGTCCAGCTGTTCCCGGGCGTCGAATGGTCGGTGCTGACCGTTACCTGCATCCTGCTGTTCATCGGCGCGATGGGTAAATCGGCCCAGTTCCCGCTGCACGTGTGGCTGCCTGACTCGATGGAGGGCCCGACCCCGATCTCGGCACTGATTCACGCCGCGACCATGGTGACCGCCGGCATCTTCATGGTGACCCGCATGTCGCCGCTGTTCGAGCTGTCCGACACCGCGCTGTCCTTCGTGCTGATCTCCGGCTCGATCACCGCGCTGTTTATGGGCTTCCTCGGCGTGGTGCAGAACGACATCAAGCGCGTGATCGCCTACTCGACCCTGTCGCAGCTCGGCTACATGACCGTTGCACTGGGCGTGTCGGCCTACAACGTTGCGGTGTTCCACCTGATGACCCACGCCTTCTTCAAGGCGCTGCTGTTCCTTGCCGCCGGTAGCGTGATCATGGGCATGCACCACGATCAGGACATGCGCAATATGGGTGGTTTGCGCAAATACATGCCGATTACCTGGATCACCAGCCTGATTGGTTCGCTGGCCCTGATCGGTACGCCGTTCTTCGCGGGCTTCTACTCCAAGGACTCGATCATCGAGGCCGTGGCGGTGTCGACCCTGCCGGGCGCGCAGTTTGCCTACTTCGCCGTGCTGGCCGGCGTGTTCGTGACCGCGTTCTACTCCTTCCGCCTGTACTTACTGGTCTTCCACGGCAAGGAGCGCTGGATGCAGAACCACCACGCGCACAGCCATCATGGCGACCATGACGATGAAGAGGAAACCCACGACCACCACCATGGTCTGGGACCGAACGACAAGCCGCACGAATCGCCGTGGGTGGTGACGCTGCCGCTGGTGTTGCTGGCCATCCCATCGGTGCTGATCGGCTACATCGCGATTGAACCGATGCTGTACGGCGACTTCTTCAAGAACATCATCACCATCAACGTCCACGCCCATCCGGCGATGGAAGTGCTGGCCGAGGAGTTCCACGGCGCAGCCGCCATGGCGCTGCACGGCCTGCAGACCCCGCCGTTCTGGCTGGCGCTGGCCGGTGTCGCGACGGCCTGGGTGTTCTACATGAAGGCGCCCCAGATTCCGGCGGCGATCCAGAAGACCTTTGCCCCGATCAACCGCCTGCTCGAGAACAAGTACTATCTCGACGACCTCTACTTCGCCGTGTTCGCCAAGGGTTCGCGCCTGCTGGGCACCGGCTTCTGGAAGGCGGGCGATCAGACACTGATCGACGGACTGATCGTCAACGGTTCGGCCAAGCTGGTCGGCGCGGTGTCCGCACTGGTTCGCAAGCTGCAGACGGGCTTCATCTACAGCTATGCCACCGCAATGATCATCGGCGTGCTGGTTCTGCTCACCCTGTTCGTGGTGCGCGGTTAACCGGTGGATGGACAACTGGAAATTTCAGAAGAAAAGCTAGGTTCGAAAAATGGGTGAGAATCTGTTAAGTCTGGTGATCTGGGTGCCGATCGTGGCCGGATTGCTGACACTGGCGACCGGAGGGGACAAAAATGCCGGGCTGGCGCGGTGGGTCGCGCTGCTCGGTTCGGTCGCCGGTCTGGCGGTCTCGTTGCCGCTCTACACCAACTTCGCGCCGCTGCACGGCGGCATGCAGTTTGAAGAGTTCGCGCCGTGGATCGCCGCCTTCAACATCAACTATCATCTGGGTGTCGACGGCATCTCGATGTGGTTCGTGATCCTCAACAGCTTCACCACCGTGCTGGTGGTGATGGCCGGCTGGCAGGTGATCGAGAAGCGCGTGTCGCAGTACATGGCCGCCTTCCTGATCATGTCGGGCCTGATCAACGGTGCCTTCGCCGCGCTGGATGCGATCCTGTTCTACGTGTTCTTCGAGGCGATGCTGATCCCGATGTACTTGATCATCGGTGTGTGGGGCGGTCCGCGCCGCGTGTATGCGTCGATCAAGTTCTTCCTCTATACGCTGCTCGGTTCGCTGCTGATGCTGGTGGCCTTCATCTACCTGCACCTGCAGTCGGGCGGCAGCTTCGAGATCCTGAAGTACCACACCCTGCCGCTGGGCTTGACCGCGCAGATCCTGCTGTTCGTCGCCTTCTTCATGTCGTTTGCCGTCAAGGTGCCGATGTGGCCGGTGCACACATGGCTGCCGGACGCCCACGTCGAAGCGCCGACCGGCGGCTCGATGGTGCTGGCCGCGATCACGCTGAAGCTCGGTGCCTACGGTTTCCTGCGCTTCGTGCTGCCGATCGTGCCGGACGCCGCCAAGGAGCTGGCCTGGGTGATGGTCGCACTGTCGCTGGTTGCCGTGGTCTACATCGGCCTGGTGGCGCTGGTGCAGACCGACATGAAAAAATTGGTGGCGTATTCGTCGATTGCTCACATGGGTTTCGTAACGCTGGGCTTCTTCATGTTCGCCAACGGCGAACTGAACCAGTGGGCCGTCGAGGGCGCGCTGGTGCAGATGATCTCGCACGGCTTCGTGTCGGCCGCGATGTTCTTCTGCATCGGGGTGCTGTATGACCGCGTCCACAGCCGCAACATTGCCGACTACGGCGGCGTGGCCAACAAGATGCCCATCTATGCCGCCTTCGCGCTGCTGTTCGCCATGGCCAACGCCGGCCTGCCGGCCACGTCGGGCTTCGTCGGCGAGTTCATGGTCATCATGGGCGCCGTGCAGGTGAACTTCTGGTACGCCTTCGCCGCCGCCACTACCTTGATCTTCGGCGCCGCCTACACCCTGTGGATGTACAAGCGCGTGGTGTTCGGCGACGTGGCCAACCCACACGTGGAAGAGCTCAAGGATGTAAACAAGCGCGAATTCGCCGTGCTTGCAATCCTCGCCGTCACCGTGCTGGGCATGGGCCTCTACCCGCAGATGTTCGTCGACGTCATGCACGTCAGCGTCAACGACCTCCTCGCGCACGTCGCGAAGAGCAAGTTGATGTAAGGCGCAGACCCCGGACTACTAAGGATATAAATCGATGAGTTGGGCTGATTTGAACCTGCTGCCGGCCATGCCCGAGATCGTGCTGCTCTGTGCAGTGTCGATCATTCTGGTGCTGGACCTGTTTGTTTCCGATGCCAAGCGCGGCATCACCTACGGTCTGACGATGCTGGCGCTGGCTGCCACCGTTGCCGCGACCGTGTGCACCTGGCTGCCGTACCCGGTATCGACCTTCAGCGACATGTATGTCGCCGACCCGATTGCCAGCATCGCCAAGGTGGTGATGAGCGTGGCCGTGGCCGTGGTGCTGGTGTATTCGCGCCAGTACGCCGCCGACCGCGGCTTCATGAAGGGCGAGTTGTTCACCCTGACCCTGTTTGCCCTGCTGGGCATGATGGTGATGGTGTCGGCCAGCCACTTCCTGACGCTCTACATCGGGCTGGAACTGCTGAGCCTGTCGCTCTATGCGCTGATTGCCATGCAGCGTGACTCGGTCCGCTCGACCGAGGCCGCGATGAAGTACTTCGTGCTGGGCGCGCTGGCCTCGGGCATGCTGCTCTACGGCATCTCGATGCTGTACGGCGCCACCGGCAGCCTGCAGATCGCCGCCGTCGCCAAGGCCATTGCCGCCGGCAACGCCAACGGCATGCTGGTGAGCTTCGGCATGGTGTTCGTTGTCGCCGGCCTGGCGTTCAAGCTCGGCGCCGTGCCGTTCCACATGTGGGTGCCGGACGTGTACGAAGGTGCGCCGACTGCCATCACCACCCTGATCGGTTCCGCCCCCAAGCTGGCTGCCTTCGTGTTCACCATCCGCTTCCTCGCCCAGGCGCTGGAGCCGGCCGCCGCCGTGTGGCAGCCGATGCTGGTGATCCTGGCCGTGGCCTCGCTGGTGATCGGCAACCTGACCGCCATCGTGCAGACCAGCATCAAGCGCATGCTGGCCTACTCGACCATCTCGCACATGGGTTTCCTGTTGATCGGCATTCTGGCGGCCAGTCCGGAGGGATTCAGCGCCGCGATGTTCTATGCCGTTACCTATGTGCTGATGGCGCTGGCCGGCTTCGGCGTGCTGCTGCTGCTGTCGCGCGCCGGTTTCGACTGCGAGCGTCTGGACGACCTGAAGGGCCTGAACCAGCGCAATCCCTGGTTCGCGCTGCTGATGCTGCTGGTGATGTTCTCGATGGCCGGCATCCCGCCGCTGGTCGGCTTCTACGCCAAATTCGCCGTGCTCAAGGCGGCGATCGATGCCGGCATGGTCTGGCTGGCCGTGGTTGGCGTGCTGATGTCGCTGGTGGGCGCGTTCTACTACCTGCGCGTGGTCAAGATCATGTACTTCGATGCGCCGGAAGGCGAAGCGATGCCGCTGACCGTGCGTGGCGACATGAAACTGGTACTGTGCATCAACGCCCTGGCGCTGCTGGGTTTCGGTATCCTGCCCAACGGGCTCTACACCCTGTGCATGGAAGCGATGCGCCAGTCGCTCGGCGTGCTGTAAGCGTCGTCCCCGCGCAGGTCCGAAAGCCCCCGCTTGCCGGGGGCTTTTTCTTGTCCGCGCGACAGGACGGCCGGGCTGCCGTAGAATCGGCCCCATGAACTGGAACGTTATCGCCCTCTTGCTGGTGGCCATTCTTGCCGCCAACCTGCCTTTTGCCAGCAACCGGCTGGCCGGCGTCATCCGTCTGGCCAAGCCCAAACATGCCGGCTGGCAGTTGCTCGAATTCCTGCTGCTGTATGTCCTCGTCGGCGGATTCGCCCTGCTGCTGGAAAGCCGGTCCTCGCCGGTCCATCCGCAGAACTGGCAGTTCTACGTCACCACCTTCGCTCTCTTTCTGGTGGCGGCCTTTCCCGGCTTCGTCCTGCGGCATTTCTGGCACCGGCGCGCCCGTTAAGCAGCGGCTGCAACGCGCGCCAGTCCCGTCGATTGCGCACCGTGTGGACCGCATTGCGGCGCCGGTCTGTATTGCCGCCTCTTTCATCTTCCGTGGTGCCATATGCAAAAGCCCGACTGTCGAGTCGGGCTTTTTGCGTGGGCCTCAGTAAAGTTTGGGTTCGCCTTCCGGACGGGTCTTGAAGCGCTTGTGCAGCCAGAAGTATTGTTCGGGCTGCTCGCGTATCCGCTCCTCGATGAAGGCGTTCATGCGGCGGGCATCCTCGATCTCGTCTCCGCTGGGGAAATTGTCCCAGGCCGGATAGCATTCCAGCTCGTATTCGCTCGCACTGATGCGGCGGGGAATCACCGGTACCACCTTGGCCCGGGTCAGTCTGGCGATGCGTGACAGGCCCGTGATGGTGGCGGCCGGCACGCCGAAGAAAGGGACGAACACGCTGTCGCGCGGGCCGAAGTCCTGGTCGGGCAGGTAAAGGAAAGGGGTGTGGTCCTTCATCGCCTTGACGATGGAGCGCAAGCCCTCGTTGCGGGCGATGATCTTGCAGTTGTGGTAGCGCTGGCGGCCGCGATAGATCTGCGCGTCCAACACGTCGTTCTTCTGCTGGGAATACACGCTGACCAGCGGCACGTCCTGATTGAGCCGGAACACGCCCATCTCGAAACCGACGAAGTGCGGGTAGAGGATGATGACGTTCTCGTCCTTGTGGCGGGTCAGGTTGTCGAGGTTCTTATAGCGGACCAAGCGGGTGAAGCGCTCGTCGCGGGAATACCACACCACGCCGTACTCCAGCAGCAGCCGGGCCATCGCGTGAAAATGGGCCATCAGCAGCCGGGTGCGCTTGGCGGCAGGCCAGTCGGGAAAGCACAGTTCAAGATTCCTGGCGCCGACCTTGCGGCGCGGGGAAACCAGATGGTAGGCCAGCCAGCCGATCGGACGGGCGAGGGCATTGATGGCGGCCAGCGGCAAAAAGTGCAGCAACCACAGGATGAAGAAGGCAAGGCGCAAGGTTTACTCCTCGGGCGGGCGCGGTTCGGCACCGGCCGGGTGTTTGTAGCGGTTGTACGACC
>JASLDQ010000373.1 GCA_030151505.1 Chromobacteriaceae bacterium | reverse complement strand
ACGGGGTGCTGCTCGGGACAACTACGGCGGATGGCAGCGGGGCGTGGAACTATGCACTGGGCACTGCCCTGGCTGACGGCATCCACAGCGTGCAGACGACCAGCACGGACACGGCCGGCAATACCGGGGCGCTGTCGTCGGCATTCAGCCTCACCATCGACACCGTGACCCAGACCGTGCAGCAAGTCACCTTGCTGGATGCGCAACCGGTCAGCGGTAACCGGGCCGCCTACAGCGTGGTGTTTGCCAAGCCGGTGGACATGCTGACGGCGGCCGATCTTTCCGTCCTGACCTCCGGCACCGCCCACGGCAGCATCCTGAGCATTACCCGCAGCAGTCCGACCACCTTTATCGTCCAGCTGGGAGACGTGGGCGGCAACGGCAACCTGTCGCTGGTCATCAAGTCCGGCGCGGCGGCGGACCTTGCCGGCAACACCCTGTCGCAGCCGGTGACGACGCCGGCCTACCAGGTCAGCACGCCGTCCACGGACTTGGCTCCGATCATGCCACCCTCGCCCCCGGCACGGCCGGCCGGGCAGGGCAGTCCGGCACCCACGGTCATCGTGGCTCCGATTACGCCGAATATCGTGCTGGCCGCGACCGCCGGCCTTGGCGGGGGCACGGGTCTGCCGTCCGTCGCGTCATGGGACGTTCCGGTCCAGGATGCCGGTGGCCAGCGGGCCTTCGGCATGCCCAGACAGTTCGGCATCGACCATTTCGCCATGCCTGGCCCGAACCCGGGCATCGGCATGGCCGGCGAGAGGGCCGGTCTGCCCGATTTCGTCAGTGCCGGCCGGGACGCCGGCGGACCCGTGCTCCGGATCGTGCCCGATCTGGGGGTGGTCTCGGTTCAGGCCGACCAGAGCTTCAGCATCCAGTTGCCGGCGGGTAGCGTCGTCGCCCGTGATCCCGGCGGGCTGACGATCCAGGTTCGGCAGAGCAATGGCCAGCCGCTGCCACCGTGGCTGCACTTCGACCCGGCTACCGGCACGTTCAGCGGCAAGCCGCCCGTGGGCTGGAACCGGACGCTGTCGTTGGAAGTGAGCGTATTAGACAAGGACGGCCACCGTGGTCAGGCCCGCCTCCAGCTTCAGTTCGGCCAGCGCCAGGCATCGGGAGACGCACCGGCAGCCGACCAGACGGCTCGAGGCAAGCCTGCCTTGAGCGAGCAGTTTGCGCGAGCGCGCGGCGTCGCAGCGCTGGACTGGCAGGAGTTGGTAACGACGCCGGAAGCGGCCTGAAGCACAGATAAGGCCGGCTGAGGCCGGCACCCCCACATTTCAAAGTATTGTCAGAAGGGATGTTATGCGAGTCTTGCAACAAGCGCTGCCGCGAGCCGGGAGCTTGCGGTTGCTGTCCATGGCCGTGATGCTGGCCCTGACCGGCTGCGCCGTCAGCCCGAAGCCGATCAGCGTTCAGGAGCGGCAGGCGACGCTGGACTCTGATCGTCAGGTCATGTTCGGCAGCCAGGAAGCGCTGAGCGGACCGGTGACCCTGCAGGAGGCGATGGCGCGGGCACTGAAGTACAACCTCGACTACCGGGTCAAGCTGATGGAAGAGGCGATGGCACAACGCCAGCTCGACCTGTCCAGCCTGGACATGCTGCCGCGGCTGGCGGCGGGTGCCGGTTTCACCTCGCGCAACAGGGACAACGCGTCATCGTCGCAAAACGTGGCAACCGGCCAGCAGTCGCTGGTGCCGTCGATCTCCACCGAGCGTCAGCAGCGCACCGCCGATCTGAGCCTGAGCTGGAACGTGCTCGATTTCGGCGTCAGCTACTACACGTCGCAGCAGCAGTCCGACCGGCTGCTGATCCTGCAGCAGCGCAAGCGCAAGGTCGCCCAGCAGATGATGCAGCAGGTGCGCGAGGCCTGGTGGCAGGCGGTCGCGGCCCAGCAGTTGCAGACCCGCATCGACAGCCTGCTGCAGGAGGCCGAAGCCGCCATGGAGGATGCGCGTCAGGTCGAAGTGCAGAAGCTGCGCTCACCGCTGGAGGCGCTGACCTATCGCCGCCAGCTGCTCGACGTGATCCGCCAGATGGGCATCATCCGCAATGCGCTGTCGCAGGCCAAGCCGCGACTGGCCGCAATCATGAATGTGCCACCTGGCCAGCGCTTCGACGTGGCGGTACCGGCCGAACTGACCCTGCCGCCGCTGTCGCTCGGCATCGACAAGATGGAAGAAATGGCGCTGCTGAACCGGCCGGAACTGGCCGAAGCACGCTACAACGAGCGCATCGGCACGACGGAAACCCGCAAGGCCATCGCCAAACTGCTGCCGGGCCTTGAGTTCAGCGTCGGCGAGCATTACGACAGCAACAAATTCCTGGTCAACAATGCCTGGGGCGATGCCGGCCTGCGCATCAGCTGGAATCTGCTGAACCTGTTCAATGCCGGCCCGATCACCCGTGCCGCCAACGCGCAGCTGGAAGTCGCCAAGGCACAGCGCATGGCACTGAGCATGGCGGTGCTGACCCAGGTTCACGTCGCCTATCTCGACTTCCAGGGCCGCTCGCGCCAGTTCGGGCTCGAGAAGGAACTGAACGGCGTCGAGCAGCGCATCTACGAACAGAACCGCAATGCCAGCAACAGCGGCGCGCAGGGCCGTCTGCCGTCGATCCTGGCCAATGCGAACTCGGTGTTCTCGTCGCTGCGCCTGTACCAGAGCTATGGCGACTTGCAGAATGCCTATGGCCAGATGGGCGCCAGTCTGGGCCTCGATCCGCTGCCGAGCGCCGCCGCCGGCCATGATCTGCCGGCTCTGGTCGCCGCGTTCAAGGGGGCCGAGCAGCAGTGGCAGGGCTCGATCGCGGGGGAACAACAGTGAAAACGGGACTTCGCCTGGCCGTGCTGGCCGTTCTGCTGAGCTGTGCTGCCGGGGCGCAGGCCGCGCCGGCCAGCGACGGGCGCATTCGCGTGCAGTTGATGGCGCGCCACGCCGTGACCCTGTCCGGCGAGATCGCCGCCAAGATCGCCCGGCTGCCGGTGCAGGAAGGCGGCAGCTTCAAGCGGGGCGACCTGCTGGTCGGCTTCGATTGCGGCAGCTATCGTGCGCAACTACACAAGGCACAGGCGTCGCTGGAGGCCGCCAGCCAGCTGGTCAAGGTCAACGACCAACTGGCCAAGCTCAATTCGGCCGGCGCGCTCGAAC
>JASLDQ010000371.1 GCA_030151505.1 Chromobacteriaceae bacterium | reverse complement strand
GCGAACGCAATATGGTGGTGGTGAACGGTTCGCGCCGCTGGCCGCTGTTCGGTTTCGACCGCTTTCTCGAGATCGCCCCGATCACGCAATACCAGCTGGTGCAGGACCGCGCCGACTCGATCGAGCTGAGGCTGGTCTGCGCCGAGCCGCCCACCGCCGAGCAGAAACAGCGTCTGGCCGCGCTGATTCGCGAGTCGCTCGGGCACCCGTTCGAGATTCGCTTCACGCTGTTCCCCGAGCACCTGCCCGCCGGACGGTCGGGCAAGTACGAAGAATTCATGTGTCTGGTGACGCCCTGACGTACAAAGCCCCTCGAGGTGCCGCGATTCGGCCGGCACCTCGAGGGGCGGATTTGGCTGTCTGTCCTGTCTGTCCGTATGGGAGGGGCGTGGCCGGTTAGCGCCGAATCTCAGGCAGGCTGGCGGTATTCCGCGACCGGCCACAGCGGAATCCCGCCGCGCGGGGTGAAGCGACCCTCGATCCGGATCCATTTCGGCTGCAGCAGGTTCACCAGATCGTTGCAGATGCGGCAGACGCAGGCCTCGTGGAATTCGCCGTGCATGCGGAAGGAGCCGAGGTAGAGCTTGAGCGACTTCGATTCGACGCACCACTCGCCCGGTTCCATGTCGATGACGATGGTGGCGAAGTCGGGCTGGCCGGTTACCGGGCACAGGCTGGTGAATTCCGGGCAGGTGATGTTGAGCTTGCCCGATACGCCGTTGGGGTTGATCTCGGGGCGGGCGAACGGGTTGGGGAAGCGCTCCAGCAGCGCGGCGTCGGGCTGGTCGTAACGGTAGTCGGTTTTCTTGTTGCCGAGCGATTGCAGGTTATCGTGCAGGTTCATGGTTCGGGTTCCGGTAATCGTTAAAAAATCGGCTCAGGGAAGCGGGTCTGGTGCGGCGGGCGGCAAGGCCGTCGCCGGAGCGGCTGGGCGTGCGAGTGAATGCCCAAGCCTGTGCCGGCTGACAAGACAGGCCGGGGCGTTCAGCGGATGTTGACGACCTTGTGCGTCTGCACCGACAGCCGCCAGCGCGGGTCGGCCAGGCAGTGGGCGATCGCGGCTTCGGTGTTGGCGGCGCGGTCCGGGCCGTCCATCGCCTGCAGGTAGAAGTGCTCGAACACCGGCTGCGCCGCCATCACCGCCTCCGGCAACAGCGCCGGCTGCGGGTAGACCAGCTTCAGCTCGTGGCCGCTGCGCTGCACCCAGTCGGCCCCGGCCTTGGGGCTGATGCACAGCCAGTCGATGCCGGCGGGCGCAGCGAGGGTGCCGTTGCTTTCCACGCCGATCTCGAAGCCTGCGGCATGCAGCGCCTCGATCAGGGCCGAATCCAGCTGCAACAGCGGCTCGCCGCCGGTGAACACCACGTAGGGGATGCCGCCCGCGCCGCGCCATTCCGTCCGGATCCGCGCCGCCAGCTCGGCGGCCGAGTCGAACTTGCCGCCGTCGGGTCCGGTGCCGACGAAGTCGGTGTCGCAGAACCGGCAGACGGCGCGGGCGCGGTCTTCCTCGCGGCCGCTCCACAGATTGCAGCCGGCAAAGCGGCAGAACACCGCCGGCCGTCCGGCCTGCCGGCCCTCGCCCTGCAGGGTGTAGAAAATTTCCTTGACCGTGTACGTCATGCCGTCTCTCCCGTCAGCAGCACTGCGCCATCCGTTTCGTTTTCCAGCAGGTCGATCCGGCACAGCTGCGGCACCTCGACGCGCAACTGGCCGGCCACCCAGCGGGCGATGCCGGCGCAGTCGGTGGCGTCGATGCCGGGCAGCGCATCGAGCGGGTGATGGTCGAGCTGGCGGTAGCAGGGCGCGAACACCGCCTTGACGTCGCCGAAGTCGCGCACCCAGCCCATCAGCTCGTCGAGCTGGCCGGCCAGGTGCAGGCGCACCAGATAGGAGTGACCTGTGTACTTGCCCGACGCGTCGAAGGGTACGGCCGATTCGAAACGCTGCTCCTTCCAGATCCGGTAGTTGCGGCCGTCGAAGCGGCTGCCGGCGGTGGCGGTCTCGAACACCTCGACTGCGGCGAGGCCGGCCAGTGCGCCATCCTGTTGCTGCCACAGCCAGCCGGCGATGACTTCACTGGTGGGATTGGACAGACCGGTGATGTCGTTCAGGTAGCGGTGCTGCAAGGCGGCAAACAGCGGCTGCCATGCGTGCTCGAGCGCCGCGTGGTCGGCCTGGTCGGCGGTGGCCACCAGCCGGACGCCGAAGCCGTGGCCGTGCAGGCGACCGCACTTGTGGCCGGCCGGCACGTGGGGCAGGTGGTGGGCGGCCTCGAACGCGAATCTGGCCCATACCCGCGCGCTGCCGTCGGCATCGAGTTCGACGCCGCGATCCGGGGCCGAGGTCAGGGTCAGCGCGGCGGGTGCACCGAGCGCATCCTGCAGGCGGCTGGCGACGGCAAGGTCGTCCGGCTCGGAAAAAAGGGGGTCGAGGTCGGCATAGTCGAGCGGTGCGACCGCGTCACGCAGTCGCGTCCGCAGGTCCGGCAGGTCCAGCGCGGCGCTGCTGGCCTGCACGCGGAAGCCGTGGCCGTGCCGGTTGGCGCGGCAGTCGGCCGTGCGCGGCAGCCGGCGCGCGGCCTGGAAGCCGGCGGCGGCGGTGTGCAGAATCGTCATGTCAGGCTCCGGTGCGAACGATCAACGGATCGGCCACGCCGGCCTCGACAAAGCCTTTGGCGCGCAGCAGGCAGGCGGCGCACTCGCCGCACGGCGGGACCGCGCCGTTGTAGCAGGTGTGGCTGAAAGCCAGCGCGTCCAGCGCGCCGACTTCCTGCGCCAGCCGCACGGTGTCGGCCTTGCTCAGGAACATCAGCGGCGCGTGCAGCGTGACGCGGCTGTCCATGCCGAGGCGGATGGCGAGCTCGAGCGCCTTGAGCGTGTTTTCGCGGCAGTCGGGGTAGCCCGAGTAGTCGGTCTGCGCCACGCCGGTGACCAGATGGTCGATGCCGTGCTGGTAGGCCAAGGCGGCGGCGAAGGTGAGGAAGATCAGGTTGCGGCCGGGCACGAAGGTGTTGGGCAGCGCGTCGTCGTCGCGCACGCCGGCTTCCGGCGCGAGCTCGCCGGTCAGCGCGTTGCCGCCCAGTGCGGCGAAGGTGTCGATCGGCAGCACGGTCTGCTTGATGCCGGCCAGTTGCGCGATGGCGCGGGCGGCGTCGAGTTCGACCCGATGGCGCTGGCCGTAGTCGAAGGTGACGGCGGAGACGTTGTCGCGTCCCCAGCGGGCGATGGCCCAGTAGAGGCAGGTAGTCGAGTCTTGTCCGCCGGACAGCACGACGAGCGCGCGGCCGGAGGCTGCGGAAGTAATCATTGGCGGTGCCCTTCGAAAAACAGTCGAAGTCGGAAAAGCCGGCGCCACCGCTCGGTCTCGCGGTGCGCCGGATGCGTCAGGGGCGGGATTCTAGCCGGTTTGGCCCGGCGGCGAAACCGACAAGGCCCGGAATTTCAAGGGTTTGGCTCACCGAGGCCGCGCGCGCTTACGGAGGTGGCGCCTTCGGTGCGAGGCTCAGCCACGCGAGATCGCAGCGGACGCTGAGCAGGAGGGGTTGGCCCGGAGTGGTCGGGACGGTGTTGCCGCGGCCGGCGGGGTCGTTCTGCCAGCTGCAGCCGAGCGGCTGGGCCAGCCCCGGCAGCTTCTGGGCGGCGGCGACCGCGGCGAGGACCGCCGCGCTGTCGGGCGCCTGGAATGTCAGCTGAACATGGCTGCGCATCAGGTTCAGCTTGTCGAGCGGCTCCCGGGTCGGCCAGTCCACCTTGTCCTGCGGCGCCACGGTATAACTCAGCTGGCGGATGTCGCCGTCGCGCTTGAGCTGTTCCAGCGCTTCCACCAGCCGCAGCCGGTCTTCGCCGGCGACAACACCGGCTTTCTTCAGGCGGAGGTAGAGCGGGTGGTAGCGCTGCCAAGTGGCGTGGTCCGCCATGGCGTCGCGCTCGGCCTGCCGCGCATTCTGCAGGGTCCGGTTGGCACCGTCGTTGCGGATTGTGGCGTCGTCGAATGCCTGCCAGGCGTAGATCAGCGCGGTGCTGACCACGATCAGCGCAGCGAGGGACGCGATCAGCGCGGTTTGCAGATAGGGAAGGTTGGGCCGGCTGAGCAGCCTGGAGGAATCAGGGTTTGGCATGGGCGGCGGCCGGAGGTGGCAGTTGAAGCTGTAGCTCGAAGTAGAAGGTGTCGCGCTGGGCGGTGTCGCTGAACTGGATATTGCCGTCCGACTGGATGTTGATCGGGTAGGTGATGATCTCGCTGCCGACGCGGCGGGCCTTGAGGCGGTCGCGCAGATTGTCCAGCCGGGCGAGCATGGTGCGGTAGTCCTCGCTCGGGACAAGCGGGCGCAGCTTGATCGTCATGTTCACCCCTTGCGGCCGGTCTAGCCGGGTGGCTTTGGGGGCGCTCTCGGGAGAGAGCGCGGCGGTGGCCGGCTTGGATCGGTGTTCCGACTGCTGCTGCTGCTGCGGCGGCGCGGCGGCGGGATCGGCCGGCGGGGCAATCTGCCACACGGTGTTGTCCAGCGCGAAGCCTCCATTGGCGGTGATGGCCTGTTCGACAAGATGGACGGCGGGGGCCAGTTTGGGCCAGAAACGCCGAATCGCGAGCGCATTTTCCACCGCCGCGCGTTCATCCTTCGGCGGCAGTTCGCTGCTGACCTTGTAGGCCAGCGCATTGGCTTGCGCGGCCTGAGTCTGGCGCTCGAACTCCGCCGTGCTCTGGTCCAGCTGTTTCGATTGCCAGGCCAGCCAGCCTGCCCCGCCCAGTCCGAGCAGCAGCAGCGCCGCGCTTCCCGCGTAGAGCTGCTTGCGCAGCTGGCGCAGGCGCCAGAAACGGCGGGTGGCATGATCGCCGTAGTCGTTGCCGCCGTGGCGCACCAGAGCCACGAAGAAGGCGCCGATCTCGTCGATCCTGCCGAGCTTGAGCTGTGCCGCGGCATCCGCGACCGGCATCGACAGCCAGTCGATCCGCTCGGACAACTTCAAGCCGGCCGCATCGGGAGCGAAACCGTGTTCGCTCAGCGCCAGCAGGGTCAGGCGGTCGTTGAAGCCGATCTGGCGGATGCTGGCGAGATAGTCGAGCAGGTGGCCGGCTTCGCGGGCGAACAGATGCTCGAGACTTTCGCCGTCCATCCGGCCGGCCACGCGCGACAGGGCGAGGCGGCCGTCGTGGAAATAGGAAAAGCGCAGGCTGTCGTCCAGTGTGCGGTGCACCAGCGCCAGCCGGGGGGCGTGCAGGCGCAGCTTGCCGATGGCATCGGCACCGGCCAGCGCGACCGAGCGGATGGCGGCGATGGCCACGCCGGCGTCCAGCAGCGGTTCGACCCAGCGCGCCACCGGCTGCGGATCGGCCAGCCCGGCCAGCACCAGCTTCATCCGGCCGGCGTGCTCGCCCTCGCCCTTGCCGGCCCAGCGCAGCGCGCGGAACGGCGATTGCGGATACTGCTGCGCCAGCTTGCGGGCGGCGTAACGGGCGCGGTCGCGCGCGCCGACACGCGGGGTGATGTCGGCCGCGAGCGTCTCGCCGGCGGCGTCGACCAGAAGGCGCACGCTGGCCCCGGCCAGCGTGCGGGCGAAGGTGGACCAGTCGGCCAGTCCGGCCGCATCGTCGGCAAAGGTGGCGGCAGGGGAGTGGCCGCCTTCGTCCGGCAGCCAGACGGTGGCGGCATGGTCGGTAACGACAAGGATGATGCCGGGATCGCTCATGGGGTTACATCGCCATCTTGGTGACCATGTCGTAGATCGGCCCCAGCACCGCGCTCATGATCATTGCGAGAATGACGCCGAGGATCACGGTCAGGGACGGTTCGATCATGGCCTGCATTTTATCGATCGCGTCCTTCACGTCGCGGTCGTAGAAGTAGCTGACGTTCTGCAGCGAGCGGTCGATGGCGCCGGTCTGCTCGCCCACCTTGAGCATGCGGATCACCAGGGCCGGGAACAGCTTGGTGGCGGCGAAGCTGTCGGTGATGGGGCGGCCCTCGGAAATCATGCGGCGGATGTCGGCCAGCGCGGCGGCAATCACCTTGCTGCCGACCACGCCTTCGCAGATGCGGATCGCCTCCAGCACGGTGATGCCGGCGGCGAACATCATCGAAAAGGTGCTGGTGAAGCGGGCCAGCACGATCTTCTGGTAGATCTGGCCGAGCTTGGGGACGCCGAGTTTGAGGCGGTCGAGCTGGAAGGCGAGATCGGGGTTGCCTTTCTGCGCCGCCACCAGCGCGCCCCACAGGCAGAACGGTGCGGCCAGCAGCGCCCACCACCAGTTGACGAAGAAGTTCGACAGCCACAACAGCGCCCGGGTCTGCCACGGCAACTCCGGCGAGATGCCCTCGATGAAGCTGACCAGCTGCGGCACCAGATAGATCATCAGGAAGAAGATCACCCCGGTGATCACGGTGCCGACAAAGGCCGGGTACATCAGCAGCTTCTTGGTCTGCGCGGCCAGTTCGTCCTGCCATTTCAGCGAGTCGGCCATCTTGGCCAGCACGGTGGGCAGCGTGCCGGTGGTTTCGCCGGCGCGCACCAGATTGATGAACACGGTGTCGAACACGTCCGGGTGTTCGCTCATCGCGTCCGAAACCGCCTTGCCGCCCTCGATGTCCTGGATCAGCATCGCCAGCACCCGCCGGAACCGGGGATTCTCCACCCCGTCGCGCAGGTCGGCCAGGCCCTCCAGCAGCGGCACGCCCGAGCCCAGCAGCTGTTCCAGATAGAGGCAGAAATTGAGCATCTCGCGCCGGGATACCGGACGCAGGAAATTGAAGCGCGGCGGCTTCTTGGCGAGCTCGCGCGAGTCGATCAGGGTCAGCCCCAGTCGGGCCAGCCGTTGTTCCAGGTCGATCGGATTGGCGGCGACCATCACGCCGCGGAGGATCTTGCCGGTCGGATCGGCGGCGCGGTAACGATGCTGCATCGGCGGCCCCCGTCCTACACCCGGTCGGTCAGGTCGACCACCCGCACGATTTCGTCCAGCGCGGTTTCGCCCGCCGCGACTTTGGCGCAGGCGTCGTCGGCCAGCGTGCGGAAGCCCTTCTCGCGCGCCAGCCGGCGGATCTGCTGCAGGGTGGCGCGCTGGCCGATCAGCTCGTCCAGTTCGGCGTCGAAACGCAGGATTTCCAGAATCGCCATCCGGCCCTTGTAGCCGCTGTGGTTGCAGAAGGTGCAGCCGGCGGCGCGGTACAGCGTGCCGTGGCCGTGTCCCAGACCCAGCACCCGCCGTTCGAAATCGTCCGGCTCGTAAGGCGTCTTGCACTGGCGGCACAGCCGCCGCACCAGTCGCTGACCGATCACACCGATGATGTTGCCGGCCATGATGTCGGGCAGCACGCCGATGTCCAAGAGGCGCGGAATCGCGCCGAGCGCCGAGTTGGTGTGCAGGGTGGAGTAGACCTGATGGCCGGTCATGGCGGCGCGCAGCGCCATTTCGGCCGTGTCGTGGTCGCGGATTTCACCGACGAGGATCACGTCCGGGTCCTGTCGCATCAGGCTGCGGATGCCGGAGGCGAAGTCGAGCTTGACGTTGTCGTTGACCGAGCTTTGGCGAATCATCGGCATCGGGTATTCGACCGGATCCTCCAGCGTCATGATGTTGATCGACTCGTCGTTGATGTGGTTGAGGATCGAGTAGAGCGTGGTGGTCTTGCCCGAGCCGGTCGGGCCGGTGACGAGGATGATGCCTTCGGGGCGCGCGATCATCAGCTTGAGCTGGTCGAGCTGCGCCTCGGGCAGGCCGAGGTTGTCCAGCGGCACGATGCCGCGCAGGCGGTCGAGAATCCGCAGCACGACGTTTTCACCGTGCACGGTCGGTTGCGCCGCCACGCGGAAGTCGATCACCCGGCCGGACAGCATCAGCGAGATGCGGCCGTCCTGCGGCGCGCGCGCTTCGGCGATATTCATGCCGCTCATCACCTTCAGCCGTACCACCATCGCCGGCCAGTAGTTCTTGTGCAGGCTGCGGATCTGCCGCAGCACGCCGTCGATGCGGTAGCGGATGCGGACGAAACTTTCTTCCGGTTCGAAGTGGATGTCGGAGGCATCGCGCGTCACCGCGTCGGACAGGAGCGCATCGATCAGGCGGACCACCGGCTGGCTGTATTCGCCGGCGCCGGTGGACAGGGTGGCGTAGTCGACTTCGCCGGTCTCGATCTCGCGCAGGATGCCGTCAATGGACAGCTCGAAGCCGTAGTACTGGTCGACCGCGCGGCTGACGTCGGACTCGGACGCGATGGTGGGCTCGAAGGCGGTGACCTTGCCTTGGGCCTGCAGGCGGATCTGGTCGAGCGCCACCAGGTTGTTGGGATTGGCCATCGCCAGCTTGAGCCGGCCGGTGACGGCGTCGTAAGCCAGCGGGAACAGCGCGTGGCGCTTGGCCAGCTCGCGCGGGACGAGATCCAGCGCTTGCCGGTCGACCACGATGCGGCCGAGGTCGACGCTGGTGGCGCCGGTCTTTTCCGACAGCGCTTCGCGCATCGCCGCCTCGGACACGAAGCCCAGCCGAATCAGCAGCTCGCCGAGCTTGGCGCCGGAGCGTTTCTGTTCGGTCAGGGCGATCTGCAACTGATCCTTGGTGATCAGCCCGCGGACCACCAGCAGTTCGCCCAGCGGCAGCTTGGGCGCGTTCATTGCCCGGCCTCCAGCTCGTCGGCGCGGGCCAGCGCGCGGGCCGGGTCGAAACCGGCGCGCCCGCCGGCGGCCAGCGCGGCGGCCTGACGGTAGTGACGGGCGGCTTCGCTGCCGGCGCCGAGGTGATCGAGGCTGATGGCGAGGTTGAAGGCATAGTCGGCATTGGCCGGGGCGAGCTGGGCGGCGGCGAACCAGTGTTCCTGGGCCTGGGTCCAGTTGTGGCTGCGGCTGAACTGCATCGCCCGCTCGGCCTCGGTGGCTGCGGGATTGGGGCGTGCCGGCGGCGGGGTGGGGGGCCGGGCATTGCCCGCAGCGAATGTGGCGCCCAGTTCGTCCTGCGCGGCAACGATGATGCGGCTGCCGTCGCGGCCGACCCGGCT
>JASLDQ010000239.1 GCA_030151505.1 Chromobacteriaceae bacterium | reverse complement strand
TGGTCGAGCGCTTCCTGGCTCAGGCCGCTGCCATTGTCGCTCACTTCCAGCACGACATGGGTGGCGGTGTGGCGGGTGCTGATCCGGATGCGTCCCCACGGCGAAATCGGGCGGGTGGCATCCAGGGCGTTGCGTACCAGGTTGAGGGCGACCTGTTCGAGCTGGATCGGGTCGGCCATCACCGGCGGCAGGTCGTGGTCTAGTTGGGTATCGACCGAGACGGCGTTGCTGCGCAGCTCGTGCTCGTCCAGCGAGAGCACGTTGCTGACGACCTGGTTCAGGCTCACCGCCGTGGTCTGCATCGGCTGCTGCGAGATGAAGGCCCGCAGGCGCTTGATGATTTCGCCGGCACGTTGCGCCTGCAGCGCGGCCGAACGCAGCGCGCCGGTGACCATCTCCAGATCGGGATCCTCTTCCTGCAGCAGGCGGACGCAGGCCTGGTTGTAGCTGAGGATGGCGGTCAGCGGCTGGTTGATTTCGTGGGCGATGCCGGAGGCCATTTCTCCCATGGTGTGCAGGCGGCTGACGTGGGCGAGCTGCTGCGCATGTTCGCGCAGTCGCTGTTCGCTGGCCTCCAGCGCTGCGCGCGCCTTGCGCCGGACCGGGCCCATGTTGCGGAAGATCAGCACGCCGCCGCCGACCTTTTCGTCCTGCTCGAACAGCGGCGAAACGCTGCCCTCGATCAGCAGCTCGTTGCCGTTGTGCCGGACCAGCACGCTGTTTTCCGACAGGTCGATGCAGTGGGCGCTTTGCAGACACAGGTCGAAGGGGTTGATGACGATTTCGTGGGCCAGTTCGTAGCGCAGGTCCAGAATCGTGTCGACCGGCCGCTGCAGGCATTGCTCGGCTGTGGCGCCGATCAGCTCGCAGGCCATCGGGTTGAGGTATTCGACCCGCTTGGCGGTGTCGAAGGTGATCATGCCGTCGTTGATCGCCTGCAGGGTCACGCTGGCGCGCTCGCGGCTGCGGAACAGCTCATCCTGCGTTTCGCGGGCCTGGCGCAGGGTTTCCCGTCGCTGCGCGAAAATCGTCAGCAGCAGCATGATGACCACGCTGTGGATGAGGGTGCCGGTCAGCAGGGGCAGGGGGTTGAGATCGCCCGGCCGGATCTGGCGCGAGATTTCCAGCTCGAACGGCTGGTAGTGGGTGGCCAGCCGCCGGGTGTAGTTCAGCGCAGGCAGCAGGCCGCAGCCGGTGCAGGATGGCGCGCCCGTCGCGGTGCCGAACAGGCGGGCGCCGGTCTGGTTGCGGGCCAGCTGGTCGTGCCAGATCGACAGGGACAGGTTGCGCCGGTCCAGCATCAGCGGCGCCATCAGCCGGTCGGTGTTGATGATGATCAGCATCATGCTGTCGGTCGGATGGCGGGTGTAGCTCTGCATGCCGGAGCTGGGCAAGGCCTTGAAGAACACATAGGCCCGGCCGCCTTCCACCAGTTCGATGGAGCCGGACGCGCTCATCCGGCCGGTGGAAAGCGCCGCTTCGACGGCGGGCTGGTAGACCGGGTCATGATAGACGTCCAGCCCGATGACTTCGGCCGCTTCCGGCCGCATCGGTTCCATCAGCATGATCGGGAAATAGAAGTCGCGCTGGGGGGCGCTGCGCCACTGCCGCTGGGTGGTCATGCCGAAATCGCGGATGCGGATCTGGCGCTGCTGGCTTGCGCTCATGTCGCGTTCGAAACGGGCGCGCTCGGCGTGATCGACCCGCTGCTCCAGTTCGATCATGTAGATGTGCGGGTAATGGGCGAGCATTTCCCGGGAAAAGCGCCGGATGTGGTCGTGGCGCAGACTGGGAAAGGTATTGAGCAGGGAGGCGAGGCTGTTGAGGACGGCCTCGTTCTGCGAGAAGCGCTGGCTGACCTGGAGGTAGATTTCTTCCGCGTCGTTCTGGAAACGGTTGTTGAGCAGGCCGATTTCAGTCGAGACATACCATACTGAAATGGCCGCTTGCACCGTTGCCCACAGCAAGGCCGCCAGTAGCCAGAAGCGCCGGGGCAGAAGCGAGAGGGCATGCAACGCGCCGATCTGCAGTCGGTGCGGCGTGTCGGTCTGTCCTTCTGCCGCCATGGTCGTCCGCTGGAAAGTGAATCCGGCCATCATGGCAGCGCGGGCCGGAATTGACAATTGCACGCCCCGGCCGGGATGAGACCGGGGATGGATTGTGCCGGTGCCCGTGCTAGGATGAATCCGTTCCAAACGACCGTTTCAAATCATGCGCGACCTGATTCATTTTGCCCACGCCAACAGCTTCCCCGCCGGTTGCTACCGCAAACTGCTGGGCGCTCTGGCCGACCAGTTCGATACCGCCGCCATCGAACGGATCGGCCACGATGTCCGCTATCCGGTCAGCGACAACTGGCCCAACCTGGTCGACGAGCTGATCGCCAGCGTCGAGGGACAGGGACGGCCGGTCATCGGGGTCGGGCATTCCCTGGGCGGGCTCTTGACCTACATGGCGGCGATCCGGCGGCCCGAGCTGTTCCGGGCGCTGGTGATCCTCGATTCGCCACTGCGCAGCCCGTGGCGCGCGCGCGGGCTGTGGCTGGCCAAGCGGCTAGGCCTGCTGGAACGCATGCCCATGGCCAGCGGTGCGCTGCGCCGGCGGGATTTCTGGGACAACGTGGACGATCTGCATGCCTATCTGCGATCCAAGCCGGTATTCGCGCGCTTCGACGCGGATGTGCTGCGCGACTACGCCGAATCCGGCAGCGAACCGTATCGGGACGGTGTACGGCTGGCCTTCCGGCCCGACATTGAATACCGCATCTACTGCGCCCTGCCGCATGCGGTGCCGCGCTACCGCAAGCCGTTGAGCGTGCCGTCCATCTACCTCGTCGGCAGCCGGACCAATGTCGCGAATGCTTCCGATCTGGCCTTCCTGCGTCACAAGGTCGGCATGCTGGTCCGGGAAGTGGATGGCGGCCACCTTTATCCGCTGGAAACGCCCCTGCAGACCGCCGAGGCCATCCGGCAGGCCATCAATGATGTGCTGGCCGCCACCTCCTGATGCCGGCGCCGGCCGGCACTGCTAGAGCGGCAAATAGACCGCCAGCGGAGGCGGCACGATAACGCGCCGGTGTCACGGCCAGTTGCGCAGCATCAGTCCGGCCTGCTGCAAGGTCGTGCCGCCTCCGCTGCCGGCGGCCATGCCGACGGTCAGGCGGGTGA
>JASLDQ010000350.1 GCA_030151505.1 Chromobacteriaceae bacterium | reverse complement strand
AGCATTCCCAGCAGCAAGTCGGCCTTCCTGATCGCCCTGTATGTGCCGCTGGTGCCGGTCTTCCAGTGGAGCCTGTTCCACCGCCGTCCCGGGCGGGCGGCGTGGGCCGGGATCGCCATCGCCTTTGCCGGGCTGGTCCTGCTGGCCGATCCGACCGGGCTGGAACTTGGCTTTGGTGCCGGCGAATGGCTGACGCTGGCCGGCGCGATGGTGATCGCGCTGGAAATCTGCCTGATCGGCCGCTATGCCAACGCCTGCGATCCGCGCCGGGTGTCGGCGGTGCAACTGCTGACGGTGGCGGGGCTGGCCGGCATCGGCGCGCTAGCCTCCGGCGAGGCCGTGCCCGCCGCCCACCCGCTGCTGATCGTCATCGTGCTCGGGCTGGGGCTGGCCACCGCGCTGATCCAGGTGGCGATGAACTGGGCGCAGAAGGTCGTGCCGGCCACGCGTGCCACCATCACCTACGCGATGGAACCGGTGTGGGCCGGACTGGTGGGCTGGCTGGCCGGCGAGCAGCTGGGCCTGACAATGATCAGCGGTGCCGGCCTGATCGTGGCGAGCGTGCTGGTGAGCCAGTTGGGCAAGTCGCGCTGACCGCCGGGCTGCACCACGGATGTGCGCGATTTGCCCATCGCGCTGCCAATGGGATTAAGATGTGCATGTCATTAATCGTCGCAGGCACCCTACGGCGCCCCCGGCAACGACGGGGCAAGCCGCCACGTTGCCAGCGCCCGCCAGCGGCACCGATTGAGGCAACACGTCATTTCCACCCAAGGAGTCCTTCATGTTTCCTGAATTTCGCGACCTGATTTCCCGACTCAAGACCGAAGACGAGCACTTCTCCCGGCTGTTCAACAAGCACAACGATCTGGACCAGCAGATCAAGAATATCGAGGCCCGCATCGAACCGGGAAGCCAAGTGGATGTGGAAAACCTGAAGAAGGAAAAGCTCAAGCTGAAGGATGACCTGTACGTGTTGCTGAAAAACGCCACCGCCTGAACCGGCGCTTCCCGCAGGCCCTCGTCCCCGGCCAGTGCCGCCTCCCCCGCACCCTTGGTGTGGCCGGAGCGCGGCACTGGCCGGGGATTTCTTTTGGAAACCGGACCGGCTGGGCCCCGGCGGCTTGACCTGCGCGGCGCGGCCAACCACATTGGAAATCTGCCGCCGCATCCGGACCGGCTTTTCCCATCAGGAGCCCCTGCCATGCCATCTTGCCGCTTCCGCCCCCTGCTCGTACCCGGCCTGCTGGCCCTGAGCCTGCTCGCCGCCTTGCCGCCCGCGCTGGCCGACGCCCTGCCCGCCGCGCCGCCGGTCGTCCGCTACGACTACGACCAGGACATCTTCCACCCGGTCTACGCCCGCCACGGCATGGTGGCGAGCGAGCAGGCGCTGGCCAGCCGCGTCGGGGTGGACGTGCTCAGGCGCGGCGGCAACGCGGTGGACGCAGCAGTGGCGGTCGGCTTCGCGCTGGCGGTGGCGCTGCCCAACGCCGGCAATCTGGGCGGCGGCGGCTTCATGCTGCTGCACGACGCCAGGACCGGGCGCGACGTCGCGCTGGACTTTCGCGAAATGGCACCGGCCCGCGCCTCGCGCGACATGTATCTGGACGACAAGGGCAATGTGGCCGCCGGCCGCTCGCTCTACACCCACCTTGCCGTCGGCGTGCCGGGCACGGTGGCGGGGCTGACCCACGCGCTCAAGCGCTGGGGCAGCCTGCCGCTGGCCGAGGTGGTCGCGCCGGCCGCCAAGCTGGCGGAGGACGGCGTCGAGGTCAGCCCGACCCTGGCCAAGATGCTGGAAGTGGAAAAGGACAACCTTGGCCGCTGGGACAGCACCCGCGCCGTGTTCTTCCGCAACGGCCGCCCGCTGGCCGCCGGCGACAAGCTGGTGCAGAAGGATCTGGCCCGCTCGCTGCGGCTGATCGCGCGGCAGGGCGCCGACGTCTTCTACCGCGGCGAGATCGGCGACAAAATCGTCGCCGACATGACACGCCACGGCGGCCTGATCGGCAAGGACGACCTGCGCAACTACAAGGTGGTAGAGCGCGAGCCGGTCAGCGGCGACTACCGCGGCTACCGCGTGGTGTCGATGCCGCCGCCCAGCTCCGGCGGCGCCCACATCGTGCAGATACTCAACCTGCTGCAGCGCTACCCGCTGGCGGACTACGGCCCCAACAGCGCCCAGACCATCCACCTGATGGCCGAATCGATGAAGCTGGCCTACGCCGACCGCGCCGAGTACCTGGGCGACCCGGACTTCGTCAAGGTGCCGCTGGCGGGCCTGACCTCGCCCCGCTACGCCGACGAGCTGGCCCGTCGAATCGATCCCGCCCGCGCCCGGCCGGCGACCGAGATCCAACCCGGCAAGCCCCAGCCCTACGAGAGCGACCAGACCACCCACTATTCCATCGTCGATCGCCACGGCAACGCGGTGGCCGTCACCTACACCCTCAACCTCAATTTCGGCAGCGGCATCGTCGCGCGCGGCACCGGCATCCTGCTCAACGACGAGATGGACGATTTTTCCGCCAAGCCCGGCGTCGCCAACGCCTACGGCCTGATCGGCGGCGCGGCCAACGCCATTCAGCCGGGCAAGCGCCCGCTGTCGTCGATGTCGCCGACGCTGGTGCTCAAGGCCGGCAAGCCGTGGCTGGTCACCGGCAC
>JASLDQ010000287.1 GCA_030151505.1 Chromobacteriaceae bacterium | reverse complement strand
ATCGCCCCAGCGGGTCTGCATGGCACCCGCCGCGGCCAGAACCGCCGTTTCAGTGCGCAGAATACGCGGCCCCAGCTGCAGTGCACTCCATCCCGCCGCAAACGCCAACGCCTCCTCGGCGGCACTCAGGCCGCCCTCCGGCCCGGCCAGCAACCATATACTTTCCGGCCGTACCGGATAATCGGCGAATCGCCGGCCGCCCTGCGGGGATAGTACCAGGCGCAGATCCGCCTCAGCCGGAGAGGCCAGAAACTCGACGAGTCCCATCAGCGGCCGGACCTCAGGCACGGTATTGCGACCGCACTGCTCGCATGCAGCGATGACAATGTCGCGCCAGCGCTCAATCTTGCGCTCAGCCCTTTCCCCGCCCAACTTCAGCACGGCCCGCTCGGTGGCCAAGGGCTGGAATACCGTTACCCCCATCTCGACCCCCTTCTGCAGGGTGTAATCCATCCGGTCTCCGGTGGATACGCCTTGAGCCAGCATGATCCGCAGCGGTGACTCCCGTTCGACCTCGAGCCTGGCTCCCACCTCCACCTTGGCAACACGGCGGCCAAGCTCGATCAAGCGGGCGGAAAACTCCCCGCCTCGCCCGTCGAACAAGTGCAGTGCGTCGCCATCGCGCAAACGCAGGACCTGCACATGACGCAGGACAGAATCGGGCAGCTCAACAATCTCGCCGCAGTGGAGTTCAAAGGGAAGGAAAAAGCGGGGCATCGTATTGAAACCGCAGGATGAAGCCGGTATTTTGCCAGCTTACCATCGGCTCTAGGGCGACTTGATGGGGTTTTCAGGGAGTCAGAATGCAGGTTGTCGACCAAGTGATCCGTTTGCTGCGCGAAATCGCACAGACCGAAGTGATGCCGCGCTTCCTTCGGGTCCATGCAGAGCGCAAACATGACGGAACACCGTTCACCGAAGCTGACCTTGCCACTCAGGATGCCCTGGCGCGCGAACTGCCCAAGATTCTGCCCTGCCCAGTGCTGGGCGAAGAAATGCTCCCGGAACAGCAAGCCCGACTCTGGGATGATGCCTCTGCCTCCGGTATCTGGGTGGTTGACCCCATCGACGGCACGACCAACTTCATCCACGGGCTGCCCTACTTCGCCATCTCCGTCGCCTTCATGAAGGACGGCAAAAGCGACATCGGTGTCATCTACAACCCGGTGGCCGACGAAATGTTCTACGCGGCGCGCGGCCATGGCGCCTACATGAACGGCATCCGCCTGCCCCTGAAGGCCTCGCCCGAGCACATCAACGACACCATCGCCGCAGTCGAGATCAAGTACCTGCGCAGCGGCAAGCTATCCACTCGCCTGTCGTCCACCGCCCCGTTCGGCAGCCTGCGCAACCTCGGCGCCAGCACGCTCGACTGGTGCAACCTGGCTGCCGGACGCTACGACCTCTATCTGCATGGCGGCCAGCGCCTGTGGGACTACGCTGCCGGCGCCCTGATCCTGGAAGAAGCCGGCGGTTCGGCCTGCACGCTCGCCAGTGACGACTACTGGAGCGACACCTTATGGCATCGTTCCGCCATCGCCACCCTGTCGCCGCAATTCTTCGATCCCTGGACCCGGTGGGTCAGAGCCAACCAGTAAATACCGGTTCCACGTGAAACAAAAAGCCGCGTCATCAGACGCGGCTTTTTGCATTGTTCCCGGCAGCTCGGCCGGCTTACCCGAGCTCGGTCACGATTTCCTGGCTGAACGATTTTTCGCAGTAACGGCATTTCATCCGTGGCTTGCCGTTTTTGACGCCGCGCACGTAAAAGTAGCTCGGCACCGGCTCGTTGTGGGAAATGCAGTTGGAGTTGGGGCAGGCAAACACGCCGTCAATATGATCGGGCAGCTGCAGGTTGTGCTTGTCCACCACCTCGAAATTGCGGATCACGTTGACGGTCGCGCTGGGCGCGAACAAGGCCAGCTGGTTGGCCTGATCCGAGGTAAGGATCACGTTCTCGACCTTGATCAGGTCCTTCTTGCCCAGGCGCTGGCTGGGCAGATTCAGTCCGATATACAGTCGCTCGCCCGACTCCATCAGGCCGAACATGCGCAGGATCTTGGCCCCGACCCCGGCCGGAATGTGGTCGATTGCCGTGCCATCCTTGAGCGCTTCGACCTTGAGCGTGTAGTCGATTTTTTCCATTGTCCGTTTCCTCAGATGGTTTCGTTCAGCACCAGCGCCAGCAGCGCCTGGCGGGCATAGACGCCGTTTTCTGCCTGCTGGAAGTAGTAGGCGTACGGCGTCTTGTCGACATCCAGATGAATTTCGTCGATCCGCGGCAGCGGATGCAGGATGCGCAGGTTCGGCTTGGCGTTGCGCAGCGAGTCGGCCGTCAGCACGAATTGCGATTTCAGGTGCTTGAACTCGGTTTCGTCGAAGCGCTCTTTCTGCACTCGGGTCATGTACAGCACGTCGAGTTCCGGCATCACCTCGTCGAGCTGCTTGTGCACGCTGTAGACGATGCCCTTCTCGTCGAGTTCCTCGCAGATGTATTCCGGCATCGCCAGTGCCTCGGGCGAGATGAAGTAGAAGCGGCAGCCGAACAGCGACAGTGCCTGCGCCAGCGAATGAACGGTGCGGCCGTACTTCAGGTCGCCGACGAAAGCCAGCTTGAGGCCGTCGAGCGTGCCCTGGGTTTCGTAGATGGAGAACAGGTCGAGCAGGGTCTGGGTCGGGTGCTGGTTGGCGCCATCGCCGGCATTGATCACCGGCCGGCCGTTGGAAAACTCCGACGCCAGCCGCGCGGCGCCTTCCTGTGGGTGACGCATGATGAAGGCGTCGACATAGGACGTGATGATCCGGACCGAATCGGCCAGCGTCTCGCCCTTCTTGCCCAGCGACGTGTTGCTCGCGTCGGAAAAGCCGATCACCCGTCCGCCCAAGCGCTGCACGGCCGTCTCGAACGACAGCCGGGTCCGGGTCGACGCCTCGAAAAAGCAGCTCGCCAGCACGCGATCCTTCAGCAGGTCGGTGCGCGGCGCACGCTTGAGCTGTCCGGCCAGCTCGATCACCAGTTCGAGATCGGCCCGGGTCAGGTCGGATATCGATATGACGTGTTTCTGATAAAGAGAATTTTTCATGCGATCTTCCTTGCCAGGTATCTGAAAAACAGTCCGGACGAAAAAAAACCCCTCTCTCTGCAGGGGCTTTTTGATTGAAACGAATACGGGGCGGAACCGCCAACGCCGCATGCCCGGCGGCACGCGCGATCTGGGTCAAACGGTATGGCAGCGGGGCAGTGGACATCGCGGATTCCGGCAGGGCTGCGAGATTATACGCGCCGCGCCGCGGCAAACAACAAGGCGGGCGCCACAACCGGGCCGGCCCCGGCTATCTCCTTGATCGGCCGGGCAACTCGCCGCGTCCGCCTAGTGCGGCGACACGCCCCGTGGCAGGCCCAACCCGGATATAATCGTCGGCTTGACATTTGCCCTGCCTTCGGAGCCGCCAATGGATTTTGAAAAAGCCCGTTTCAATATGGTCGAACAACAGATTCGCCCGTGGGAAGTGCTGGACCAACGCGTTCTGGATCTGCTGTTCAAGATCAAGCGCGAGGAGTTCGTCCCGGCGGAATGCCGTTCTCTCGCCTTCGTCGATACCGAACTCCCGCTGCCCAATGGCGGCAAGATGCTGCAACCCAAGCTGGAAGCCCGCATCGTGCAGGATCTGGCCATCAAGCCGACCGACCGCATCCTCGAAATCGGCACCGGCAACGGCTACCTGACCGCGCTGCTTGCCAGCCTCGGCCAGCATGTCTACTCCGTCGACATCAAGCCGCAGGCGGTCGAAATCGCCCAGGCCAACCTGGCGCGCGCCGGCATCAAGAACGTCACGCTCGAAACCGGTAACGGCGCCCGCGGCCAGAGCACCCACGCCCCCTACGACGTGATCGTGCTCGCCGGTTCGCTGCCGGCCCTGCCGGACGCACTGCTGCAGCAGCTCTCGCCCACCGGCCGCCTGTTCGCCGTGCTGGGCGACGCTCCGGTGATGGAAGCCACCCTCGTCACCCGCGCCGGCGACGGTTTCCGCCGCGAAGTCCTGTTCGAAACCGTGGTGGCACCGCTGGCCGACGCCACCGAGCCGGAACGCTTCGTTTTCTGATGCAGGAAATCACACCGGCCGCCCTGGCGGCCTGGCTCGCCGATGCCTCCCGGCCGCAGCCCTTCCTGCTGGACGTCCGCGAGCCGTGGGAAGTCGACATCTGCCGGCTGCCGGGCAGCGTCAACCTGCCGATGAACCTGATCCCGCTGCGGCAGGCCGAACTGCCGGACGACCGCCCCATCGTGGCGATCTGTCACCACGGGGTACGCAGCTATCAGGTCGCGCTGTGGCTGGAGCACACCGGTTTTGAAGCCCCGCTGTCGCTGGCCGGCGGTGTCGATGCCTGGTCTGCGACCGTCGATCCTGCACAGCCACGCTACTGATCGCGTTCTCCGCAAGTCGCACAAGGCGAAGCCCCGCAGGCTTCGCCTTTTTTCTTGGCGAACACCGCCGCGCTGCCGACAATGCCGGTTTTGCCTCCGGAACCGGCATGACCCCGACGCTGACCTATCTCGCCCCCGCCCTCGCCCGCATTCATCCGGGCTGGCACGAACTTATCCACAGCCCCGCCCTGCAGGCCGCGCTGGCCGACCTGGATGCCGCCCTGCAACAGCAGGCCGCCCGCCACACCATCTATCCGCCCCCGCCCACCATCTTTCACGCCCTGTCCTATTGCGCGCCGGCCGATGTCCGCGTCGTCATCCTGGGCCAGGATCCCTATCACGGCGCCGGCGAGGCCTGCGGCATGGCCTTCTCCGTCCCCCGGGGCATCAGGGTCCCCCCGTCGCTCAGGAACGTCTACAAGGAGCTGGAAGCCGATCTGGGCATCCCGGTCGCCCGACACGGCGATCTGTCCTCCTGGGCCCGCCAAGGGGTGCTGCTGCTCAATACCGTGATGACTGTCGAGGCGGATCAGGCCGGTTCGCACCGCAAACTTGGCTGGCAGGGGGTCACCGATGCCCTGATCCAGGCTTTGTCCGACGCGTCCGGTTCCCGCTGCTTCCTGCTGTGGGGCAAGGATGCCGCCGCCAAGCAGGCCTTGCTGGACGCTCGCCGCCACCACATCCTGCTGGCGCCGCACCCCTCGCCGCTGGCGGCCCATCGCGGTTTCTTCGGCAGCCGCCACTTCAGCGCCAGCAACGCCTTCCTGCTCGAGCACGGCGTACCGGCCATCGACTGGTCGATTACCGACTGACACTTATCCCGTCCAGACCGGATGCCATCCCTTCCTGACCCTGTTCCGGCGTCGGGCATC
>JASLDQ010000142.1 GCA_030151505.1 Chromobacteriaceae bacterium | reverse complement strand
TCGTTGGGCGCGAGGTAGCGCGATTCGGTCAGGATGATGGCGTCGTACATGGTTCGGGTCCGGCAAAGGGAAAAATGAAGGCTGCGGGAGGGCCGGCGCGTTGCCGGCCGGTTGTCACATGCCCGGCAGCATGCCCTTCATGCCGCGCATCAGCTTGCCGATGCCGCCCTTGGAGAACTGCTTCATCATCTTCTGGGTTTCTTCGAACTGCTTGAGCAGGCGGTTGACTTCCTGCACCGTCACACCGGAGCCGGCAGCGATGCGGCGCTTGCGGCTGGCCTTGATGAGTTCCGGCTTGGCGCGTTCCAGCGGGGTCATCGAGTTGATGATGCCCTCGATGCGGTTGACCGACTTCTCCGCCTGCGCGCCTTCCATGCCCTTGGCGAGCTGGCCGATCTGGCCCGGCATCTTTTCCATCAGGCTGCTCATTCCGCCCATCTTGCGCATGGTCTGGATCTGCGCCTTGAAGTCCTCGAGGTCGAAGCCCTTGCCCGACTTGAGCTTCTTCGCCATCGCGGCGGCTTCTTTTTCGTCGAAGCCCTTCTGCACGTCCTCGATCAGCGACAGCACGTCGCCCATGCCGAGGATGCGGCTGGCCATGCGGTCGGGGTAGAACGGTTCCAGCCCGGTCAGCTTTTCGCCGACGCCGACGAACTTGATCGGCTTGCCGGTGACGTGGCGCACCGACAGGGCCGCCCCGCCGCGCGAATCGCCGTCGAGCTTGGTCAGGACCACGCCGGTCAGCGGCAGGGTTTCGTTGAAGGCCTGGGCGGTGTTGACCGCATCCTGGCCCTGCATCGCGTCGACCACGAACAGGGTTTCGATCGGCTTGATCGCGGCGTGGACGGCCTTGATTTCCGCCATCATCGCTTCGTCGATGGCCAGCCGGCCGGCGGTATCGACGATCAGCACGTCGAAGAAGTGGCGGCGGGCGTGGTCGACGGCGGCGAGCGCGATGTCGACCGGCTTTTGCGACGGGTCGGACGGGAAGAATTCGACTTCCACCTGCTGGGCCAGCATTTTCAGCTGCTCGATGGCGGCGGGGCGGTAGACGTCGGCGGAGACCAGCAGCACCTTCTTCTTGTGCTTTTCCTTCAGGAGCTTGGCCAGCTTGCCGGTGGTGGTGGTCTTGCCGGCCCCCTGCAGGCCGGCCATCAGCACGATGGCGGGCGGAACGGCGGCGAGGTTGAGCGCGTCGTTGTGCTCGCCCATCAGCTTGACCAGTTCCTCGTTGACCACGCCGACCACGGCCTGGCCCGGCGTGAGGCTGCCCATCACCTCCTGACCCATCGCGCGTTCCTTGACCTGCGCGACGAAGGTCTTGACCACCGGCAAGGCCACGTCGGCCTCAAGGAGTGCCATGCGCACTTCGCGCATCGCGGCGGCGATGTTCTCTTCGGTCAGACGGGCGTGTCCGCGCAGCGTCTTGATCACGCCGGACAGGCGGGAAGTGAGGTTGTCGAGCATGCGGATTATCCTAAGCGGGGCCGGCGCGGCAGGCGCAGCCGGCGAACAGAATCGTGTAGACTTCGCAAAACGGCTTATTTTACAACACCTAGCGCGTCCGTCGGACGCTCCCTGTCCAGAATAGACATGCCCCTGCGCGATTTTTCCCTGTTGACCGCCGCTCTGGCCCTGCTGAGCTACGCAGCCTTGGCCTGGCATTTCACCGTCCATTGGCTCAACCGTCCGGCCCTGAGCCTGCCCCGCCGCCCGCACGGAGAACACACCCTCGTCGGCGTGGCGCTGGTACTGCACGCGCTGTCGATCACCCTGCCGGCCGGCCACTGGCTGTCGCTCGGCGTGGGGCAGGCAGTGTCGGTGGTGATGTGGCTCACCGTGCTGATCTACTGGTGCATCGGCCTGATTCACCGCATGGAGGGCCTGCAACTGCCGCTGATGTGGATGGCGGCGATTGGCGTGCTGCTGAGCCTGCTGCTGCCGCGCAGCCACGTTGCCTACGACCTGGCCCAACCCATGGTGGCCGCGCACATCCTCATCTCGCTGACCGGTTACAGCCTCTTCCTGCTGGCGGCACTCACCGCCGTGCTGATGCTGGTGGTCGACCACCTGCTGCACGCCAAAAAGCTGACCACCCGCCTGCCGCCGCTCCTGACGCTGGAAAAGCTGCTGTTCCGCTTCCTGTGGGTGGCCTTCCTGCTGCTGACGCTGACGGTGCTGTCCGGCATCGGTTTTTCCGAGCAGATCTTCGGCAAGCCCTTCGCGCTGTCCCACAAGAGCGTGTTCTCCCTCATCTCGTGGCTGGTGTTCGCGCTGCTGCTGGGCGGCCGGATACGCTACGGCTGGCGCGGCCGCGTCGCCGCGCGCTGGACGCTCGGCGGCGGCGCGCTGCTGTTCTTGGCCTATTTCGGCAGCAAGCTGGTGCTCGAGCTGATCCTGCTGCGCTGAGCCGGACTGCTGCCGATTTCCTCGATTTTCCAGCCCTCCCGCCGCCTACCGCCCGCAGCGGGTTCGGGCGCGCGGTATTCCCCTTCGTTCCGGCTCGCCTGCCGGACGCTTCACGCTCGGCCGGATCGGCGGCGCGGCCGCCGGCATGACCGCCTGATACAAACCGACACGTCATATGTCATGACGGGCTGCTATGGTCCAACTGTCCGCGCGGTTCCTGGCCACGGGCCGAACGCGGCGCCTGGATTTGCCCAGTCCGTCATTGTTGTTTCAGGTAAAGGAGTGTCGTCATGCTGAAGAAGCTGCTACTGGCCCTGTCAGGTGCACTGTTGTTCCAGTTCGCCGCCGCCGCGGTCAACATC
>JASLDQ010000132.1 GCA_030151505.1 Chromobacteriaceae bacterium | reverse complement strand
CCTGTCCCTGCCCGACCGGCGTCGCGCGCAATCCCCTTGTTCGCGGCGCCGATCGGTATCGTTTTCAGGAAGTGAGGACGACCTCACCGCTCCATCCATCGCTGGGGACGGCCCCTTTTCACAAAGGAGCCCCCATGTCCTGGTTCATTCTCCTCGTCGCCGGCCTGCTCGAAATCGTCTGGGCCGTCGGACTCAAATACACCGAAGGCTTCACTCGCCTGTGGCCCAGCCTCGTCACCGCGCTTGCCATGCTAGCCAGCCTCGGGCTGCTGGGCGTGGCGATGAAGACGCTGCCCATCGGCACCGCCTATGCGGTCTGGGTCGGCGTCGGTGCGGTCGGAACGGTGATACTCGGGATCGTGCTGCTGGGCGAGCCGGCCAATCCAGCCCGTCTGGTGAGTGTGGCCTTCATCATTGCCGGCATCGTCGGCCTGAAGCTGGCCACGCCGGCCTGACTCCCGGAGCGCAAAAAAGGGAGCCGATGGCTCCCTTTTTCGATTCTGCGGCGGTACGCCTTACCAGAACTGGTACCACGGCACGCTGCGCGGCTTCCACTGCTGTTGCAGGTAGGCGCTTTTCGGGTAGTTGAGTTCCAGCACCCGGCGAGCGTTGTCGCGCAGGGTGGCGTCGCCCAGTGCGTCGTAGGCCGACACCATGATGGCAAGCGCCTCTTCGACGTAGTCGGTATTGGCGAACTCCTTGACCATGGACTGGGCGCGATTGGCGGCGGCCAGGTAGGCCTGGCGCTGCATGTAATAACGCGCGACATACAGTTCGTGCTCGGCCAGCCCCGCCACCAGGCTCTTCATCTTCTCGCGCGCGTCCGGCGTGTACTTGCTGTCCGGGAAGCGGGTCACGAGTTCGCGGAAGGCGAGGAAGGCATCGCGCGCGGCCTTGGGATCGCGCTCGGCGCGGTCCTGGCCAGTGTACTTGGCAAAGATGCCGCCGTCCTCGTTGTAGTTGATCAAGCCCTTGAGGTAGTAGATGTAGTCCACGTTGGCATGAGCCGGATGCAGCTTGAGGAAGCGGTCGCACGCGGCCAGCGCCAGCGCCGGCTCCATGTCCTTGAAATGGGCGTAAGCCAGGTCCATCTGGGACTGCTGGGCGAAGCGCCCATAGGGGAAACGCGCTTCCAGCGTTTCGTACAACTTGATCGCCCGCGTATAATTCGAGCTGTTCAACTCGTCGCGCGCTTCGGCGTAGAGCTTTTCTACCGTCCAGCCGCGCGTTTCATCCGCCGGTTCCGACGTGCCAGCGCACGCCGTGAGCCCCGCCGCCAAAAGTACCGTTACCGCGATTCTTTTCATGACCGATTCCGTAGGAAATTGCGACGATTATAACGACATCGCCGATGTGCGTGTCGTCGTCGTCCCCGACTCACAAGCAGGCGAACGTCTTGACGCCGCCCTTGCCGCCATGCTGCCAGAATATTCTCGCAGCCGCCTGACCCAGTGGATCCGTGACGGCTTCGTCCGCCTGGACGGCAAGCCGGTCGCGCCCAAGACCAAGGTCTATGCCGGCCAGGCCATCGAGGTTGAGGAGCAGCTGTTGCCGGAAGACGCCTCCTACGTCGCCGAAGACATCTTCTTCCCCATCGTGTACGAGGACGATCACATTCTGGTGGTCGACAAGCCGGCCGGTCTCGTCACCCATCCCGGCAGCGGCAACTGGACCGGCACCCTGCTCAACGGCCTCTTGCACCATGCACCGGGCCTGCGCCAGGTGCCGCGCGCCGGCATCGTCCACCGGCTGGACAAGGACACCAGCGGGCTGATGGTGGTCGCCAAGACGGTGCCGGCCCAGCTCAGCCTGATCAAGCAGTTGCAGGCGCGCACGGTCAAACGCCACTACCGCGCCATCGCCTGCGGCATTGTCGGCGCCGAGCGCACCGTCGATGCACCGATCGGACGCGATCCGAAAAACCGCATCAAGATGGCGGTCGTCTATACCGGCAAGCCCGCCATCACCCACGTCCGCCCGCTGGAAGCCTTCGAGCACCACACCCTGGTCGAATGCCGGCTCGAAACCGGCCGCACTCACCAGATCCGCGTGCACATGGCCTACATCAAGCACCCGCTTGCCGCCGACCCGGTCTACGGCAACCCGCGCATGCCCGCCACGCCGGAAGTGCGCGATGCGCTGGAAGCCTTCGGCCGCCAGGCGCTGCACGCCTTCCGCCTGTCGCTGACCCACCCGGCCACCGGCGAAACCATGAGCTGGCAGGCCCGCACGCCCAACGACATGCGCGAACTGCTGATCGTGTTGCGCGGCGCGATGCCCGACGACGATCTCGACGAAGAGGACTGGGACGACGAGGACGACAACGGCTGGGAAGTGATCTACGAACGCGGGGGCGAGTAAGCGATGAACAGGCCTGTCCTACTGGAAGCCGACTGGCCCGCCCCGGCCCGCGTCCGCACCCTGCAGACCACCCGCACGGGCGGAGTCAGCCTGTCGCCGTACGACAGCTTCAACCTCGGCACCCACGTCGGCGACGACCCGGCGGCGGTTGCCGCCAATCGCGCCGCGTTACGCACGCTGCTGCCGGCCGAACCGGCCTGGCTCAACCAGATTCACGGCACGGCGGTGGTCGATGCCGCCGACGTCGGCCCGGTCCCGCCGGACGCCGACGCCAGTATCAGCCGCGCGGCCGGCGAAGTCTGCGCGGTGATGACCGCCGACTGCCTGCCGGTGCTGCTGTGCGACTGCGCCGGCACCGTGGTCGGTGCCGCACACGCGGGCTGGCGCGGATTGCTCGGCGGCGTGATCGAAGCGACCGTCGCCCGGATGGACGTCGCGGGGGGCGAGCTGCTGGCCTGGCTGGGCCCGGCCATCGGCCCGGATGCCTTCGAGGTTGGTGGCGAGGTGCGGGCCGCATTCCTCGCGCACGACCCGGCGACCGCGGAAGCCTTCCTGCCCATCGCCGACGGCAAATATCTGGCCGACCTCTATGCCCTTGCCCGCCAGCGGCTGGCGGCGCTGGGTTGCCTCGCCGTGTACGGCGGGGATACCTGCACGGTGATCGAACGCGAGCGCTTCTTTTCCTATCGCCGCGACCACACAACCGGCCGCATGGCATCACTGATCTGGCTGGACTGACACCGCCACCGCACGCCGGCACCGCTCCGGCGATGCCGGCCCGCAAAGCAGACGAGGCCTGTCCAGACGGACAGGCCTCGTTGCTGATAGCGGTGACATTGCCCACGCAGAAACGACCGACCTGCGCCGGCCAATCCAGCGTTGGTCGGACCGGACCGATCCGTCAGACCAACGCTTGCCCCCGCTTGACCCTGTCGGGATCACGCCCCGCCAAGGTAATCCCGCTTGCCGAGATCCACGCCGTTGTGCCGCAAAATGTCGTACGCAGTGGTCATGTGGAAGTAGAAATTGGGCAGGGCAAAACCCAGCAGATAGGTTTGTCCGGTGAAATGGAGTTCCTGATCGCGCGCCTTGAGGGTGACCGGACGTTCCTCGCTACCGTCGACCTGCGCCGGCGCAATGCTCTGCAGAAAGCTCACCGTCTTGGCGATACGCTGTTTCAGCTCGGCGAAACTGGCTTCGGTATCCGCATAGCTGGGCACCTCCATGCCCGCCAGACGCGCAGCACAGCCCTTGGCGCCATCGGAAACGCTCTGCACCTGGCGCACCAGCGGGAACATGTCGGGCGCGAGCCGGGCGTTGAGGAAGACGTCCGGCTCGATGTGCTTGGCCCCGGCATGGGCCTCGGCCTTGTCCAGAATGGCCGCCAGATTGGTCAAACCGCGGATGAAAACCGGGATGGATGCTTGATACATGGAAAGGGACATGCGCTGACTCCTGATCGGAAGAAGGACCGGACCTCGGCCACAAGCACGCCGCGCCGGACGGCGTCGACCACTTCAAGATAGCCGATGAAGCCCGCCTGAGCAGCCGGGCAATATGGCGGCCAGCCACGGGCACGCGTCCCTCATTTCACCCGGCGGAACCGCGCGATGCCGAATGCCGACATACGTTGCTCTCCCGCCACACAGCGGGCCCCGCATTTTCATGACTCGTACAAAAAAGTTTTCTGCCCTGGCAAGCGCCCAAGTCCCTGCTCCACTTGGTTTTCCGGAGCGCTCCCCTCATCGCATCCAGCTCCGGTCCGCCACGTCAAGACTTGTCCAATACAAAAACTGACACTAGCATTTGTGTCTGAAACGCGAAACAGCAGCTAGATGTTGTGCATTTATTGATCAAAACCGGCCTCGATGGCCGGTTTTCGCCCTTGGGAGCCCCATTTCATGACCGCCGCCCTGAGTTTCGATTACCAGTGCATCCGCCGCGACGGCAGCGTGGTGCCGTTCACCCCGGACAAAATCGCCACCGCCCTGCGCAAGGCTTTCCTCGCCGTGCGCGGCAGCGACGCCAGCGCCAGCTCCTCGCTGCGTGACGAAATCGAGAAACTGACTGATACCGTGGTCGCCGCGCTGGTTCGCCGTCGCCCCGACGGCGGCGCCATCCACATCGAAGACATCCAGGATCAGGTTGAGCTCGCGCTGATGCGTGCCGGCGAGCAGGACATCGCCCGTGCCTACGTGCTCTACCGCGAAGCGCGCGCCGCCGAACGCCGCGCCGCCGCCGAGACCCTCTCCCGCTTGGCCGACGTGCCGCAACTGCACGTCACCGGTGCCGATGGTCGCCGCGCGCCGCTCGATACCGCCCGTCTCGCCACCCTGATCCGCGCCGCCTGCACCGGCCACGAAGCCGATACCGACGCCGCCGCCCTGCTGACCGACACCCTGCGCAATCTGTATGACGGCGTACCGGAAGTCGAAGTGGTCAAGTCGGCCATCATGGTTGCCCGCAGCCGCATCGAAACCGACCCGGCCTACGACCGCGTCACCGCCCGCCTCCTGCTCGACCAGCTGCGCCGCGAAGTGCTCGGCCGCGCCGCCCAGCAGGCCGACATGCCCTCGATCTACCCGGACGCCCTGACCGCCGGCCTCGACCGCGGCATCGCCGCCGGCCTGCTCGACCCGCGCCTGGCCGAATTCGATCTCGCCCGTCTTGGTGCCGCGCTGGTGGCCGAACGCGACACCCAGTTCGGCTACCTCGGCCTGCAGACGCTGGTCGACCGCTACTTCCTGCATATCGACGGCCGCCGCATCGAACTGCCGCAAATCTTCTTCATGCGCGTGGCGATGGGCCTGGCAATCAACGAGGCCGACCGCAACGAGCGCGCCATCGAGTTCTACAACGTGCTGTCGACCTTCGACTTCATGAGCTCGACCCCGACGCTGTTCAACAGCGGCACCCGCCACAGCCAGCTCTCCAGCTGCTACCTGACCACCATCGCCGACGACCTCGGCGCGATCTACGACGGCCTCAAGGACAACGCGCTGCTGTCCAAATTCGCCGGTGGTCTGGGCAACGACTGGACCCCGGTGCGCGCGCTGGGCAGCCACATCAAGGGCACCAACGGCAAATCGCAGGGCGTGGTGCCCTTCCTCAAGGTGGTCAACGACACCGCCGTGGCGGTCAACCAGGGCGGCAAGCGCAAGGGTGCGGTGTGCGCCTATCTGGAAACCTGGCACGCCGACATCGAGGAATTCCTCGAACTGCGCAAGAACACCGGCGACGACCGCCGCCGCACCCACGACATGAACACCGCCAACTGGATTCCCGACCTGTTCATGCAGCGGGTGATGGAAGGCGGCGACTGGACGCTGTTCAGCCCGAGCGAAGTGCCGGACCTGCACGACAAGATCGGCGCGGAATTCGCCGCGGCCTATCGCGCCTATGAAGACTGCGCCGCGCGCGGCGAGCTGAAGGTCGTGAAGAAGCTGCCGGCGCTGACCCTGTGGCGCAAGATGCTGTCGATGCTGTTCGAAACCGGCCATCCGTGGCTGACGTGGAAGGATGCCTGCAACATCCGCAGCCCGCAGCAGCATGTCGGCGTGGTCCACAGCTCCAATCTGTGCACCGAAATCACGCTCAACACCAGCGCCGACGAAATCGCGGTGTGCAACCTTGGCTCGGTCAACCTCGCCAACCACCTCAAGGACGGCCAGCTCGACGACGCCAAGCTCAAGCGCACCATCACCACCGCGATGCGCATGCTCGACAACGTGATCGACATCAACTTCTATCCGGTGGACAAGGCGCGCAACGCCAACCAGCGGCACCGGCCGGTGGGCATGGGCATCATGGGCTTCCAGGACTGCCTGCACGCGCTGCGCATCCCCTACGCCAGCGACGCGGCGGTGGCGTTCGCCGACCGCTCGATGGAACAGGTCGCCTATCACGCCTACTGGGCCTCGACCGAACTGGCCGAGCAGCGCGGCACCTACCCGACCTACGAAGGCAGCCTGTGGAGCCGCGGCATCCTGCCGCAGGACAGCCTCGACATGCTGGCCGAGCAGCGCGGCGGCTGGCTGGACGTTGACCGTTCCTCGCAACTGGACTGGACCCCGCTGCGCGCGCGGATCAAGCAGCACGGGATGCGCAATTCCAACTGCCTCGCCATCGCCCCGACCGCGACCATCGCCAACATCGTCGGCGTGTCGGCCAGCATCGAGCCGACCTTCCAGAACCTGTTCGTCAAATCGAACCTGTCCGGCGAGTTCACCGTCATCAACGAATATCTGGTGCGCGACCTGAAGGCCGCCGGCCTGTGGGACGGCGTGATGCTGGCCGACGTGAAGTATTTCGACGGCAACCTGGCCCGCATCGACCGCATCCCGGCCGAACTCAAGGCGCTGTATGCCACGGCATTCGAGGTGGACCCGAGCTGGCTGGTCGAGTGCGCCAGCCGTCGCCAGAAGTGGATCGACCAGGCCCAGAGCCTCAACCTGTACATGGGCGGCGCGTCGGGCAAGAAACTGGACGAGCTGTACAAGCTGGCCTGGGTACGCGGTCTGAAGACGACCTACTACCTGCGCACGCTGGCGGCCACCAGTGCGGAAAAATCCACCGGCCGCGGCGGCGAGCTGAATGCGGTGCCGGTCAGCGGCGGCGTGGCCGCCGCACCGGAACTGCCGGCGACCGACGTGAAGTTCTGCTCGATCGACAATCCGGATTGCGAGTCGTGCCAGTAAGCGTGTCGTCCACCACCGCGCCGGTATCGCGGCTCACGGCCGATGGCCGATGAGCGCTCCGGCCGGTTGGCGGAACAAGGCACCGACGCTTGCCGAGCGTTTGCGCTAGGCTTGCTGCATGCCCATCGCTGCCAAGGAGTCCGTCATGCGCCGCCTGTTCGTCCTGTTGTTGACCTGCCTGATCCTGAGCGGTTGCCAAAGCATGGCGGCGCAACTGGGCGGCAGCCTGACGCCGCCCCCCGGCCTCGGCTACGCAGTGGTGTCGCTGACGGCCCGGTCCTTCGAGCCGGACAGCAGCCATGTCGAGGCCCGCTTCGTCGGGCTGGACGGCGGGCCGGGCGGACGGATTTCGGCCAGCCTGATCACCGATACCGTGTTCGGCGAGGAAGGCATGAG
>JASLDQ010000107.1 GCA_030151505.1 Chromobacteriaceae bacterium | reverse complement strand
GATCAGGCCCATCAGGCGCAGGATCGCCATCTTGGAAGTCTGGGCGCGTTTGCCCACCAGCAGGTCGGGACGGGCGAAATAGTAGCCTTGATAGAGGGTGTAGCCCGCCTCGCGGCACAGGCGATATTCCGCTTCGGTTTCCACCTTCTCGGCCAGCATCGTGATAGCGCTGTTGCGAAAGCGCGTCCCCAAGGCCTGGACCTGGTCGAGGCTCTGGCGAGTGATGTCCACCTTGATCACGTCGATCAGCTCGAACACGGCCTCGAAGACTGGGGCGTAGACAAAGTCGTCGAGTGCGAGACTGTAGCCTGCCTGCTTCAAGGCCCGGCAACGCTGGATCACCTTTTCGTCGAACACCACATCCTCGGTGATCTCCAGCGTGACCCGCTCGCGCGGCAGCAGTTCCAGGATGTCGCTCATCAGCATCTCCCGGTCGACGTTGATGAAGCAACCCGACCGGCCCAGTGCTGCCCCGATGCCCAGTTCGCCGAAGGCGTAGGAGATGACCTGGGAACTGGCCAGCATCGGATCGATAACGCCGGCGTGGTTGGTATTGCCGGAACGGAACAGCAGTTCATAGGCCACGACACGCTGGCGCAGGTCCAGAATGGGTTGGCGGCCAAGGTAGATGTCGTTGCTCGGTTGCGGGTGGGTATGGTGCATATCAGGCTGCTTTCGCAAAATGGTCTTCCACTGCCGCCAGAAGCTCGACAGGGCTGAAGGGTTTGGTCATATAAAGGTTGGCTTGCACGGCTTGTCCTCTTTCCCGGTCGGCCTGCTGCCCGCGGGCCGTCAGCAGGATCACGAACGTGGCGGCGCCAAGCGATGGCTGTCGACGGATGTGTTCGCACAGCGCATAGCCGTCGATGCCGCCCGGCAGCATCACGTCGAGGATCGCGACCTGCGGGGCGAACTCCTCCAGAATCCGCAGGGCCGCGGGTCCGTCGGCGGCCTCGCGCAAGGTGCTGGCCGCGCTGCCGGCTTCGAGCGTCTCGCGCACCAGCCACCGGATGTCTTCCTGATCTTCGACCAGAAGGATGCGTCTCTCGTCCATCTCCACTCGTCCTCTTATTGGGTTGCCACCGGCAACCACAGCGTGACCAGGGTGCCACGGCCGGGGTGGCTGTCGATCTCGACCGATCCCTTGAAAATCCCGATGATTTCCTTGACCAGCGACATGCCCAGACCGGTGCCGGCCACCTTGCCCGAGGTGTCGGCCCGCCAGAAGCGGTCGAACACCTGACCCAGCTGGTCGGCGCTCATTCCTATTCCTTCGTCCCGCACGGCGAGCCCCAGCCAGCCGGCGTGCCTGCCGGTGCCGATACAGGCTTCCAGCGCGATCCGGCCTTTGCCGAACGAATATTTGTAGGCATTGGACAGGACATTGGTCAGTGCGAGATGCAGCTTGGCCGGGTCGATCTGCACCGGCGGGAGCTGCGGGGGTAGCGTCACTTCCACCTGTCGTTCGTCGCCCGGCACCAGCAGCTCATCCACCACCTGTCCGATCAGGGGCGCCAGTTCATGCCGGCCGATCTTGAAATCCTTGCCCTCCATCGCCTCGATGCGGGTCAGGTCGAGCAGTTCATTGATGATCGCCGCCAGACGACCGGCTTGGCGATGGATAACGCCGATGAACTGGCGCTGCTTTTCGGGTTCGATTTCGCGGTTCAACAGCAGTTCGGAGAAGCCGAACACGCTCGCCATCGGCGTGCGCAGTTCGTGGGCGGCGGTCGACAGAAACTCGCTCTTGAGTCGGTCAACTTCTGCCTCGCGGGTAATGTCCTGAAAACACAGCACCTGGCCGTAAGGGGCGCCGGTGGCGTCGAGCAGGCTGCGCCGGATGCGCCTGAGCGTGGCATGGCGCGGGAGGACCAAATGCAGCAGGTCGTCGCCGCTGGGCGGCGTGTGCCGCGGGTCGCCGCTACGAACGGCCAGAACCTGGTCGAACTCCTCTCCCGTCATCCCGATGGTTTCATCGGTATCCAGTCCGCTCATCTGGGCAAAGGCCGGGTTGGCGTAGGCGACCTGACCGGCCGCGTCGATAAAGACAAAGCCGACAGGGCTGAGGTCCAGGATGACGTTCAGTTCGCGCGTGCGTTGCGCGAGCTTGGTATGAGCCCGCTCCTGTTCGGTGATGTCGCGGTTGAACCACGCCAGCAGGCTTTCCTCGCCCGCGATCTCCCGCAGTCGCAGCGCCGACGACTCGTAAATCCTCAACTCGCCGTCCTGACGCCGCATCGACAGCCGGCCGGTCCAGCATCCTTCGGCCGCAATGGTGGCCGCCGCGTCGGCCACCAGCTGGCTGCCTTGGGCTTCCACGATGAAATCGAGCGGCACGCCGATCAGCTTCTTGCGCGGCTGCCCGGTCATGGCCTCCGCCGCGCGGTTGCAATCGAGGATCATCCCGTCATGGTCGGTCAGGATCACGCCGTCGGAGATGTTTTCGAAGACCAGCGCGTGCCGGCGCAAGTCTTCTTCGACCTCGCGACGCCAGCTGTCGGCCCGCCAGGCCTTGATCAGGCTGCCGCAGGTGGCCAGCAGCGGTTGCAGGAAGGCCGCCAGGTCGGCGTTGTAGCCGGACTCGCCGTTGGCCAGCCCCACCATGCCCAAGACCTCGCTGCCGCTGGCGATCGGCAAGCCCAGAAAGGAACGGATCGGCAGATGCCCCTCGGGCAGGCGGTCAGGCACGTCGTTGCGGATGACGACCTGTCCGTCGCGCAAGGCGGAGCCGAACATCCAGCTGGTCTCGTCGAACTCCATGCCGATGGGCGCATGGCGCTCGTAAAAGTCCCGTCCCATCCCCTTCCAGGCCGAATCGGATACCACCTGCATTTTGAAATACGACTCGCCGTCCGGCTGGCGGCACAAATCGCCCAGAAAGCCGTACTCGCTGTCGGTCAGCCGCATCAGGCTGCCCAGAATGCTGTCGAGCAGGACGCGGTGCGATGCCTTCTCGATGAAGCGCGACTGGATCGCGCTGATCGCTTCGAGCAGATGGCTGGCAGCCTCGGGCCTGGCCGCCATGTAACGGCGGCCGTCGCCGTCCTGCACGGTCAACGGTTTAGCGTCCATTTCCTGCTTGTCCTCTGTCTGCGGCGCCCGCGCCCGTCGTCGGCTGGCCGTTCAGAATCGTTTGTGCGACGGCCTGCAACCGGTCGAACGGGACCGGTTTGCGCAGCACTTCCACGCCTCCCGGCAGGCTGCCCCGCATGTCGATATCCGCCGCATCCAGTCCGGTCACCACCACGATTTGCATCGAGTCCAGTGCGCGGTCGGCGCGCAGCGTGCGCAGCAGCTGGAAGCCGTCGAGGCCGGGCATGTTCAGATCGGTTACCAGCAGATCGGGGCGCGCGCGTCCGACCGCTATCAGGCCTTCATAGCCGTTGGACGCGGTCAGCAACGTGACGGGCAGGTTCCAGCCCGAGATGACCGCTTCATACAGGCTCAGCAGGTCAAGGTCATCCTCGACGACCAGCATGACCAGGCCGGCGCGGGCGGAAGAAGCCGCCGGTGGAGGGGTATCGGCCCCTTCCCGCCCTCGCAGCAGGCGCTCGATCGAGGTCATCGACACGCGCCGGTGTCCGCCGACCGTTTTCCACGCCTCCAGCTCTCCGCCATCCACCCACATCTGCACCGTGCTCACGGAGACCCCCAGCAGGCGGGCGGCCTCCCGGGTGGAGCACTCGGTGCGGGATTGGGGTGGGTTTTCAATCATATTCATCATTTTTGCCATTTTACGGTTTATGACGGTGCTGTCAAACGCCATGTGTCGTTCACGCCGCCTGTTCTTTTCGTCATTTTGCCGGCGGCTGAACGAAAATGGCAGGGCTTGCTAAACATTCTTGCCAATTTGGCCTGTTTTCCGCATGCATGGCGGCTTTGCACAGCTTTTTTTCGTGAGGTCGGTTCCGGTTTTCAGGCCTGCATTGTCATTTTCTGCATTTTTATCCGGTTTGGGTGGTTGACACAAATCGTTAAAATAATAAAAATGACGAAAACTTTAATTGAGTGGCATGGCGAAGTCCGGCGCGGGCCGGCTCCCTTCCAATGACATCAATCCCGAGCGTGGCATCGCTCCCAAGGCCATACCGACATGAAAAACATTCTTCTGGTGGACGACTCCGCCACCATCCTGTTGTCCATTTCCAGCATCCTCGGCAAGGCCGGCTATGCGGTCGACAAGGCCGCCAACGCGGCCGAAGGGCTGACCAAGTTCAAGGGCGGTGCCAAGGTCGACCTGCTGATCACCGACCTCAATATGCCCGGCATGAACGGCATCGAATTCATCAAGGAAGTGCGCAAGCTGCCGTCCTACCGCTTCATGCCCATCCTGTTCCTCACGACCGAATCCCAGCAGGAAAAGCGTGCCGAAGCCAAGGCTGCCGGCGCGTCCGGCTGGCTGGTCAAGCCGACCACGGCCGACGGGCTGCTCGACACGGTCAAGATGGTCATCCGCTGAGCGCCGGCCTCTCGCCCCGGCCGCCGGGGCGAGGCGGAAGGATGACCGATAAGGGATAAGCACCACACATGAACGACTTGAAATACGTACGCCGCGCGAACCTGATCTTCTTGCTGATCGCGCTCCTGACCGGCTTCGCCGTCTACTGCGCGCATGAGATCTTTCACGCTTTCACCGCCGAGATGGGGCTGGATCTCCGGATGGTCGACACGCTCGGCTCGGTCGCGATCGTGCTGATGTCCTATTTCGCCTCGCGGCTGCTGTCGATGCTGATCTTCCGCGACCTGATGCTGGGCTCCCAGCAAAGCGCGGCGGAGCGCGACCTTCTCGCTGCCTCGCTCGACAACACCCGGCATCACCTCGCGAAGGAGCTGCGCAGCGTGCACGAGGTGGGCAAGCTCAAGCGCGGCCTGCTGGAGCAGGTGACCGACGAAACCGGCAAGGCCGCCGTGGCGATCACCGGGCAGCTGCAGCTGATCGACGAGACCATGGGCCGGCTCAAGGCCGTGGTTGCCCGCGCCACCCAGAACAGCGAACTGCTCAGCTCCGACACCGAGAGCCGCATCCTGCGTAACCGCGCGGTCATCGACAAACTCGATCATTACATCCGCGAGCGGGTCCGTTCCGCCGAGGCCGACCGCGAGCATGCCCGCCACGTGGTGGACGACACCAAGGCGCTGGGCAACCTGACCGATGTGATCCAGGACATCGCGGCGCAGACCAATATGCTGGCGCTCAACGCTGCCATCGAGGCTGCCCGGGCCGGCGAGACGGGCCGCGGTTTCGCCGTGGTCGCCGACGAGGTGCGCAAGCTGTCGGCGGCCGTTGCCAGCGCCGCCATCGAGGTCCAGAACGGCATCAACCAGGTCGCCCGCTCCATCGGCGACGAGTTTGCCGACAAGCTGTCGGACGAGAACGTCCAGCACGAGCGCGAATCGCTGGGCGAGATCAGCCGCCAGCTCGAGGAGCTGAGCGACAGCGTCCATCTGTCCATCCGGCAGGAGGCCGAAGCCATTGCCGCAGTGCGCGAGTTCACCGACAAGCTCGACGGCATGTTCTGCGAAATGCTGTCGACCATGCAGTTCCAGGACATCACCCGCCAGCAGATCGAGCAGGTGCAGTTCGGCCTGAAATTGCTCGAGGACCATTCCAGCACGCTGGCCGATCACCTCGAACACGCCGGGGGCGACACCCTGCCGGTCGAGCCGCTGGAACAACAGCTCGAAAAGCTCTACCGCAACTACGTGATGGATTCGCAGCGCCGCAGCCACCACGACACCCTGGGTACGCCCATGTCAACGCCGTCCGGCCATGCCGGCCCCGCTATCGAACTCTTCTGACCCGTCTGCCATTCCCATGAGCGAAATCCATTCCGATCAGCCGCCCTTCGACCTACGGCTCGAAGGCGACATGACCATCTACCGTGCCGCCGAGCTGAAGCCGCAAATCCTGCAGGCTATCCATCAGCATCCAAGCGTCCACGTCGACCTGTCCGACGTGACCGACATCGACAGCGCCGGTCTGCAACTCATTTATCTGGCCCAGCGCGAAGCCGAACGGCTCGGCACCCAGCTGCGGGTCGTGGCCTACAGCCAGGTCGTGGTCGGGCTGATGTCCAGCCTCAACCTGCTCGAGCTGCTCGACCGGATCGCGGTGCCGGCCGCCGAGGCGCTGCCACGTATGAGCGGGGAAGTCCACGACGAATCGGCCGACGCAGTGGCCGCAGGCACTGAACCGGCCACTGGCGACGGCGCCGCCGCCGATCCGGTCGAACTCAGTCTGGAGCCGGCGCTTGGCGCCGAGCCGGCCGCAGCCGATGCAGATGCCGTCCCGGCCGAGGTGGCGCATGAGTGACGTGATGCTGAGGGTTTTTGCCTGCGAGGCGCAGGAAAAACTCGACGAAATGAAGAGAGGCTTGCCTGCCTCGGTGCAGACCGGCCAGACCGGCCGCACCCTTGATGCGATCTTCGAGGCCGTGCCCGTGATCGGGTACGAGAACGGGGCGGTGGAGGCCGGCGCGATCGAAACCTTCGCCCAAATGCTGGAAAACCTGCTCGACCAGTCGCGTGCCGGCCTGGTGGACGTCACACCGGAAATGGTCGGGCTGATCATGGCTGGTTGCGATCATCTGCTCGCACTGGGCGGACACCAGTCGGCCGGCCGCGCCGACCTGTTGCCGGAGCTGGACAGCCGCCTCGCCGACGGTTTGTGCGATCGCGTGGCGCAAAGCCTGCCCGACCTGCTTGGCCGGATCGGCGACCCGGGGGCGGTGGAGCGGGCAGCGAGCCCGGCCACGCCCGCCGCGCTTGCCGCCCAACACCCCGCTCAGGAGGAAGTGCCGCATGGATGAAGTGCTGACAGTGTTTGCCTGCGAGGCGCAGGAAAAACTCGACGAAATGGAAACCGGCCTGCTGGCGCTGGAACAGGGCGAGCAGGACAGCGAAACGCTCAATGCCATCTTCCGCGCCGCGCACACAATCAAGGGCGGGGCCGGCGTGGTGGAGATCGGCGCGATCGAGCGCTTCACCCACGTGCTGGAAAACCTGCTCGACCAGTTGCGCGACGGCTTGATCGACGTGACGCCGGAACTGATCGGACTGGTGCTGGCCGGCTGCGACCATATCCGTGCGCTGCTCGAGCACCTGCCGGCGGTACAGGCCGGCGAGGCCAGCGAGCTGCAGGAGCAGGGCATCGGGCTGGCCGCCCGCCTGCAGGAACGGGTGGTGAAGTTCACGGGCGTCGCGGAGGACGGGCAGGCCGAGACAGAGGCCGCCATGGCCGATGAGGCGGGCGAACGCTCGGGTACCGATTGCTGGCATGTGTCGGTGCGGTTCGGGCGCGGCGTGTTGTGTCAGGGCATGGAACCGATTGCCTTCGTGCGCCATCTGGCCTCGCTGGGCACGGTCCGCCATCTGGTCACGCTGTTCGATGCGATGCCGGACGCCGACGACATGGATCCGGAAGCCTGTTATCTCGGCTTCGAAATTGCGCTGGCGGATGCGCCGAGCCAGGCCGGCATCGAGCAGGTGTTCGCCTTCGTACGCGATGACTGCGAACTGCTGGTATTGCCGCCCAAAAGTCCGCTGACCGCTTATTTCGCGCTGATTGCCTCGCGGCCGGAAGAGTCCTCCCGTCTGGCCGACATTCTGGTCGAGGCCGGCGCATTTACCCGCGAGCAATGGGCCCAGGCTGGAGCGGTGCCGTTGCCGGCTCGTCCGATACCGGCGACGGCACCGCTCCAGCCTTGGCCCATTGCTCGCGGGTAAACGCGCCGGCCTCGACCAGAATGTCGACCAGAC
>JASLDQ010000068.1 GCA_030151505.1 Chromobacteriaceae bacterium | reverse complement strand
GCTCGCTCAGGTTGGCGCCGCTCATGCGGAAGCCGAGCTGGACGTTGTCCTGCCCGCTGGCCCGCCTGAGGCGGGCGTCGACCACCCCGCCGTTGAAGCGGCCGTACTCCACCGGCACGTTGCTGTCGAACACCCGCACCTCGCCCAGCAGCGCGGTGTCGACGAAATAGGCCTGGCTGTTGCTCGGCACGTTGCCGATCTGCAGGTTGGCGTTGTCGTTGGCCGGGTTGAGGTTGTTGGTGCCGTCCATCCCGTCGATCTGGAACAGGTTCTGGTAGGGGCTGGCACCGTGGAAGGACAGGTCCTCCGCCGCCATCGAGCCGCGAGTGAGAGAGTCGCCGGTGGTGTTGCCCTGCCGCACCGCCGGATTGTTGGCCACCAGCTCCGACAGGCTCTGGTTGGCGGTCGGGGTCCGCTTGATGTCCTCGGCCGACCACAGCTGCCGCCCCGGTGCCAGCGGCAGGGTGTCGGTCACCACCACGGTCGGCAGTTCCGGTGCCTCGGCCGCCGCCGGCGCGGGCGTGGTCCCCGCCGGTCGCGCGCCACCGGCATCGGCCACGGCGGCGGCGCCCTTGCCAACCGGCCGCAGCACGTAGGCGCCGGCAGCATTGCGCACCGCCTCCAGCCCGCTGTCGCGCAGCAGGTTCTGCAGGGCCTGCCGTGGAGTGAAGTCGCCGCGCAGGCCGGCGCTGCGCAGGCCGGCGGCCTGTTCCGGGCTGAAGGACAGCAGCACGCCGCTGCTGCGGCCGAACTGCACCAGCGCCCGATCCAGCGGACCGGCGTCGATCTCGAAATGGCGCGCCGCTTCCACGACGGGAACGTCGGCAGCCCGGCCCGATGCGGGAAGCACGGCAGCGCCGAGCGCCAGGGCCAGCAGGGTGGGTCGCCAGCGGGATGAAACAGGCAGCATGGATGGGGTCCTCGATGATTCCGGTGAACAGAAGGGATTTACCTGTCTGTCACGCAAAATCTAAAAAAGAACCACTCTCAACATGCATTTCGCCTGACCGTGCAAAAACGGGGCTGGCATCCCGGCCGACGGGGTCTTGCTCGTTCGCCGCACGCCGGGTCAGGAAGAACGCAACGGGTCGAAGCCAGACCGCCGCCGGCCCGGTCTGGCCGATTGCGCTCGCGTCGGTGACTGCCGAACGGCCGTTCGGGCGGGGGATTGTCCGGCGTTGCCGCGCTGCGGGATGGAGGAGGCCGCAGTCGGCCCGCGGCGCCGGATCCGCCGTCAGGCCCGGCGCGGGACGACCCGGGTCCACAGGCGGGTGAGGTAGCGCACCTCGACGGGCAGCACCGTCGCCAGCGTCTGCAGGATGCGGTCGGTATCCGCCAGCGGATAACTGCCCGACACCTGCAGCGCGGCGACGGCGGCATCGCACTGGATCCAGCCGTTGCGGTAGCGGGACAGTTCAGCGAGAAAACTGCCCAGCTTGCGGCCATGCGCGATCAGCATGCCTTCCGCCCAGGCGGCGGCGTCCGGTGCCAGCGGCTCGGACGGATAGATTTCCCGTGAGGAATAGCGCTGGCGGCGTTCGGCCGTCAGCACCGCGGCGGCATGCGCGTCCGGCCGGACCTGCAGCTGGCCGTCCATCACGCTGGCGACGTCACCGTCCGGCCCGTGCCACAGGCTGAAGCGGCGGGAACGGGCGGCCACGCCGCCATGCGGCGTGGCGACGGCGATGAGGTGGCGGTCAGTGGAGCTGCTCACCAGAATCTCGCCGCGCAGCAACGCCAGCCGTCGCACCGGACCGAGATCGACGTTGATGGCGGTGTCGGTATTGAGCATCACCCGGATGCCGTCCTCCAGCTGCAGCTCGCGCTGCTCGCCGACCCCGGTGTGGTAGTCGGCCTGCCAGCCGGCGAAGGCCTGACGGCGCTCCAGCAGCGCCGCCGTCAGGCCGACCGCCGCCAGCCCGCCCAGCGCTTGCAGGGTCCGCCGCCGGCCAACGGCGGGCGACTGCAGCGCGGACCGGGCCAAGTCGGCAGGCAGCGCCTCCCAGTGCGACTGCATGGATTGCAGGTGCTGCCAGGCCCGCGCGTGCGCCGGGTCGGATGCCAGCCAGGCCTGCCACTGCGCGTGCAGCGCGGCATCGGGCGCGGCCTCGCGCAGCTCGACGAACCAGTACGCCGCCTGTTCGGCGACGGCGGGCGGAATGGCGATGCCGGCGGGAACGGCGCCGGCGCGGGCGGGAATATTCATGCGGCCGGGGCGGGAAAGTAGCAGTGCAGGGTGGCGCGGGCCATGTGCCGCTTGACCGTGGTCAGCGACAGCCGCGTCCGCTCGGCGATCTCGGCGTACTTCAGCCCGTCGAGCTGGGCCAGGAGGAACACCCGCCGCACCGGCGCCGGCAGTTCGTCCAGCCGCCGGTCGAGTTCGCACAAGGTTTCCAGCACGATGGCCCGCACCTCGGGCGACGGCGTGTCCGCCTCGGGCAGGTGGGCGATGGCGTCCAGATATGCCTGTTCGACCTGCAGGCGGCGGTAGTGGTTGGCCAGCACCCGCTTGGCGAGGGTGGTGAGGAAGGCGCGCGGCTCCCGCAGGGCGGGGGTGTCGCGCGCGGTCAGCAGCTTGACGAAAGTATCGTGCGCCAGATCGGCAGCCTGCTCCACCGACGGCAGCCGCCGCCCCAGCCATCCCGCCAGCCAGCGGCGATGGTCGCGGTAGAGGTCGGCGACGACGGAATCGGCGGTGGGATCGGAGCGGACGGTCACGGCGCGGACTTGTACGGGGAAAGACCCGCACTTTAATGAGAACAATTCCCATTGGCAAGAATCAATCCGCATAGCATGCGCGAACAGCGGGCCACGGCGCCGGCGCACGCGTCACGTTAAAGCCATTTTTCTGGCAGGACGGCATGCCCGTGGCGCCTCCGGAAGCCCCCCAGCCCGCAGGGCGGACGGCGACAGTCCCCTTGGTCCGGCGCCCTTGTCCCGATGAAACCATCTCAGGCATCCCTCGCCGCAATCCGCCCGCCCACGAAAAAGCCGCCCCGAAGGGCGGCTCGTGCGGAAAAGGCCGGCGGACTCAGCCGCTGTTGCGCAGCCCGGCCGCCAGACCGTTGATGGTCTGGTGGATGGCGTACAGCAGGCCGTCCTCGTCCGGGTTCTGGCGCATGCGGCGGATCAGCTCGACCTGCAGCAAGTTGAGCGCGGTGAGGAAGGGCAGGCGCGCGGACAGGCTGCGGTTGAGAGTCGGGTTGCCGGCCAGCGGGTTCTCGGCGCCGGTGATCAGCCCGAAGGCGCGGCGGGCGCGGGCATGCTCGGCTTCGATCATGCCGAACACGCGGGCGGCCAGCTCGCGGTCCTCGACCAGCGCGGCGTACTCGGCCGCCACGGCCAGATCGGCCTTGGCCAGCACCATTTCCATATTGGAGATCACCACCTGGAAGAACGGCGAGCTGCGGTGCAGCGCCTGCAGGCGCGCGAGCCCGGCGTCGCCGTGGCGTTCCAGATAGCGCTCGACCGCGCTGCCGACGCCGTACCAGCCCGGCAGCATCACCCGCGACTGGGTCCAGCTGAACACCCACGGGATCGCGCGCAGGTCGCGGATCGAGTCGAGCCGCTTGCGCGAGGCCGGGCGGCTGCCGATGTTGAGCTTGGCGATCTCGTTGATCGGGGTGGCCTGCAGGAAGTAGTCGATGAAGCCGTCGCTGTCGACCAGCGCGCGGTAGGCGTCGAGCGAGTCGGCTGCCAGTTCGGCGAACACGCTGTCCTCGCAGGCGCTGTGCGAGCTCGGCGCCAGGCTCGCCTCCAGCGTGGCGGCGAGGATGGCTTCGAGGTTGCGCAGGCCGATCTCGCGGTCGGAATACTTGGACGCGATCACTTCGCCCTGCTCGGTGATGCGGATCTGGCCGGCCACGGTGCCGTCCGGCTGGGCCAGGATGGCGTCGAAGCTCGGGCCGCCGCCGCGGCCGACCGAGCCGCCGCGGCCGTGGAACAGGCGCATGCGCACGCCGGCGGCGTTGAATTCCTGCACCAGCCGCTGCTCGGCCGAGTACAGCGCCCACTGGCTCATCAGGTAGCCGCCGTCCTTGTTGCTGTCGGAGTAGCCCAGCATCACTTCCTGGGTGTCCTGCCGGCTGCGCAAGAGCTGGCGGTACCAGTCGATGGCGAACAGGTCGCGCATCACGCCCGGGCCGGATTCGAGGTCGTCGATCATCTCGAACAGCGGGATGATGTTCATGCGGCCGACCGGCTGGCCGTCGACCAGCTTGAGCAGGCCGGTTTCCTTCAGGATCAGCGCCACTTCCAGCAGGTCGCTGGCGGTGGCGCAGTTGGAGATGATCATGTTGGGCAGCGCGCCCTCGCCGTAGCGGTCCTGCAGCTCGCGGGTGGCGCGGAACAGGTCGAGTTCCTTCTGGGTGTCGGCCGTGTACTGCTCCCACGCCGACCACAGCGGCCGGGTGTGGGTCAGCTCGCGCAGCAGCACTTCGCGCTTGGCTTCCTCGTCCAGCGCGTTGTAGCCGGGCTGGCCGGCGCGCTCCAGCAGTTCGTCCACCACGTTGCCGAGCAGGTCGGCGTGCTGGCGCTGGTCGATCGGCATCAGGAAGAAGCCGAACACCCCGACCGCGCGGCGCAGCGTGCGCAGGCGGCCTTCCGCGAGGATGGCGCTGCCGTGGCCGATCAGCGAATCGTGCAGGGTCTTGAGGTCGGCGGCAAAGGCGTGGCGGTCGTGATAGGCCGCGGCCTCGCCGTCGAAGCGCGAGCCGAATTCCACGCCGAGATCGCGCGCGGTGGCGGCCAGACGGGCGAGGATGGTAGCGACGGCGCGGCGGTAGGGCTCTTCCTCGCGGCTGACCGCGTGGTCGGGCGACACTGCCGCCAGCTCGGCCAGTTCGGCGCTGACGTCGACGTGGCGGGCCGACAGCGACAGTTCGCGGTACAGGCCTTCCAGCTCGTAGCCGTAGTGGGCGAAGGCGATGGCAGCCTGCCGCGCCAGCGCGTAGCGCAACAGTTCATGGTTGACGTTGGGGTTGCCGTCGCGGTCGCCGCCGATCCAGCTGCCGATGCGGTAGAAGTTGGGCAGCTCGATGCGCTTGCCCCATTCGGCCGCCACGCTGTCCTCGAACACCGAGTACAGTTTGGGCAGCGCGTCGAGGAAAGTGAGCGGATGATAGGCGACGCCGTTTTCGATTTCGTCCTTGACGGTGAGCTTGAACGGGCGGATTTCGGCGGTCTGCCACAACGACAGCAGCACGCGCTTGAGCTTGGCCTCGACCTCCTGCAGCTCGTCCGGGGTCAGGCTGCCGCTGTCGATCTGCAGCAGGAACTTGCGGATGGCGCGGTGACAGTCCAGCACGGTCTGGCGCTGCACTTCGGTCGGGTGCGCGGTCAGCACCGGCACGATCTGGGCATGCGACAGCAGCTCGGACAGCTCGGGCAGACCGACCTGGCGCTGCTTCAGATGGTGCAGCGCCCGGGCCAGGCTGCCGGCCTGCGGGGCGGAGCCGGCGATTTTGTGGGCGCGGCGGCGGCGGTTGTGATGCAGGTCCTCGGCCAGATTGGCCAGCTGGGCCGACAGGCCGCTGGCGCGCACCAGCGTGTCGGCCGCCGGCGGGCTCAGGTCGGCCAGCTGGGCGCGGAACTCGGCAATGCTGGCGGCATCGCGGGCCAGGCGGGGAATCGCCTGCACCTCGCGGAATACCGCTTCGCCCGCCTGTTCACGCACGATTTCGGCCAGCAAACGGTCGAGTCGGGCCCGATCGTGTTGCAGAGGTAAATCCTTCTCCAGTTCTCCGTTCATCAACGCCTCGTTATGCTTATGGATACAGACAGATACGACGTGCGTATACGAAAGCGCGCGCCGTCAGAATGTTAGACAGAATGTTAGAATTCCAACAAATTAACACAGGAATATCAGCGATGGCGCAACTCGTGATCGCCAGCCGGGAGAGCCGGCTGGCAATGTGGCAGGCCGAACATATTCAGGCCCGCCTGCGCGCCCTGTACCCGCAGCTCGAGGTCAGCATCCTCGGCATGACCACCCAGGGCGACCAGATTCTGGACAAGACCCTGAACAAGATCGGCGGCAAGGGCCTGTTCGTCAAGGAACTGGAAGTCGCGCTGGCCGAAGGCCGCGCCGACATCGCGGTGCACTCGATGAAGGACGTGCCGATGGTGCTGCCGGAAGGCTTTGCGCTGGCCGCGATCTGCGAGCGCGAGGACCCGCGCGACGCCTTCGTGTCCAACACCCACTCCAGCCTCGGCGCCCTGCCGGCCGGCAGCGTGGTCGGCACTTCCAGCCTGCGGCGCGAAAGCCAGATTCGCGCGCGCTTCCCGCACCTGACGGTCAAGCCGCTGCGCGGCAATGTGCAGACCCGCCTCAACAAGCTCGACGCCGGCGAGTTCGACGCGATCATCCTCGCCGCCGCCGGCCTCAAGCGCCTCGGACAGGGCGAGCGCATCACCGCCTTGCTGCCGCCATCCGACAGCTTGCCGGCGGTGGGGCAGGGCGCGCTCGGCATCGAGATCCGCAGCGACCGCACCGACCTGCAGGCGCTGCTGGCCCCGCTGAACGACCCGATCACCTGGGCCTGCGTCAGCGCCGAACGGGCGATGAGCCGCGCGCTCGGCGGCAGCTGCCAGATTCCGCTCGGCGGCTTCGCCACCCAGCAGGACCACATGCTGACGCTGGGCGGCTTCGTCGCCAGCCCGGACGGCAAGACCATGCTGACCGCCACCGCCACCGGTCCGGCCGACTACGCCGACGCGCTCGGCCGCGCCGTGGCGAAGAAGCTGCTGGACCAGGGCGCCGACGACGTGATCGCCGCGCTGGCCGACGCCTGAACGCCCGCGCCCCCGCATGGTTTCCTTCCCCGCCCGCCCGCTGGTCGTCAACACCCGGCCGGCCGGCCAGGCCGCCGGCCTCGACGCGCGGCTGACCGCCGCCGGCTTCGACGTCCATGCCATGCCGCTGCAACAGCTGGAACCGCTGCCGGACGGGCCGGCGCGACTGGCCGGCGCGGTCCGCGCGGCCCACTGGCTGATCTGCGTCAGCCCGAGCGCGGCCGATCTGGCCGCCCCGGTGCTGACAACGCTGCCGCCGACGGTGCGGCTGGCGGCGGTCGGCGCGCCGACCGCGCGGCGGATGGCGGCGCTGGCCGGCCGCGCGGTGCTCTGCCCCGCGGCCGGCAACGACAGCGAGGCGCTGCTCGCCTGCCCCGAACTGGCCGACCCGGCCGGACAGACCGTGGCGATCTTCAAGGGCGAAGGCGGCCGTCCGCTCCTCGGCGACGCCCTGGCCGCGCGCGGCGCCCGGGTCGAACGCATCGACGGCTACCGCCGGATTCCGGCCGCGATCGACTGGCCCGCCTTCGACGCGGCGCTGGCCGCGCACCCGCGTTGGGCGCTGGTCGTCACCAGCAGCGAGGCGGCCGGCTGGCTGTTTGACCTTGCTGGCGAGGGGCGGCGGGCAACGCTACAATCGGCCGTGATACTGGCGCCGCATCCGCGCATCGCCGCGCAGCTCAGGCAACTGGGCGGGCGCGACGTCCTGACAACCCCGGCCGGCGACGACGCGACTGTCGCTGCCCTCACCGAATGGTTCGCACAACACGATGACTGATACCCCCGCAGCCCCCACCGCCACCGAGCCGCGGCCGTCCCGCAAGGTCAGCGTCGCGCTGGTCGTGGCGATCGCCGCCCTGGGCGTGTCCGGCTGGCAATGGTTCGATAGCCGCCAGCAGCTCGGCGCCATGCAGGTCGAACTGGCCAGCAAGCTGGCCGAATCCGGCGGCGCCACCCAGGCGACCAAGTCCGCGCAGGAGCAGGGCAAGCAGGCGCTCGAACAATTGTCGGCGCGACTGGCGCTGACCGAGGCCCGTGTCACCGAATCCGCCGGCCAGTACGCCACCCTGCAGGGCATGTACGCCGAGCTGACCCGCAACCGCGAGGACTGGCAACTGGCCGAGATCGAGCACGCACTGACCATCGCCAGCCAGCAGCTCGACCTGGCCGGCAACGTGCCGGCGACGATTTCCGCGCTCGAAGCGGTGGACGCCAAGCTCGCCGGACTGGACAAGGCCCAGTTCGTCCCGCTGCGCCGCGCGGTCGGGCAGGATCTGGAAAAGCTCAAGGCCCTGCCCTTCGTCGACACCATCGGCCTGACGGTCAAGATCGACGGCCTGCTGGCCGCGGTCGACACCCTGCCGCTGGTGGTCGACGGCCACCGGGTCGAACCGGCGCCGCAGACCGCTGCCGCGCCGGCGGCGCCCGCCGGCCATCGCTGGCAGACGCTCGGCGCCGAACTGTGGCACGAGTTCTCCCAGCTGATCCGCATCCGCCGCATGGACAAGCCCGACGCGCTGCTGCTGTCGCCGGACCAGGCGTTCTTCCTGCGCGAAAACCTCAAGCTGCGCCTGCTCAACGCCCGTCTGGCGCTGCTGCAGCGTGACGACAAGGGTTTCCACGCCGCGCTGGAACAGGCCCGCGGCTACGCCAGCCAGTATTTCGACAACCAGGCCGGACCGACCCAGCGCTGGCAGGCCGCGCTCAAGGACGTTGCCGGCGCCACCGTGGCGCTCGACCTGCCCAACCTCAGCCAGAGCCTGAAGGCGGCGCAGCAGCTCGCCGCCGGCCACGGCGCCACCGGAGCCAAGCCATGAGAGTCGTGTTGTGGCTGATCGGCCTGTTCGCGCTGGCGGTGGGCCTGTCCCTGTTCGCCCAGGTCAGCAACGGCTACGCCATCCTGATCGTGCCGCCCTACCGCGCCGAGCTGTCGCTCAACCTGATGGCCGTGCTGCTGGTGGCGGCCATCGCGCTGACCTATCTCGTCATCCGCGCGGTGGCCATCGCGGTCAGCCTGCCGGACAAGGTGCAGACCTTCCAGCGCCACAAGAAGCTCAAGGCCGCGCGCCACGCGCTGCGCGAAGCGTCGCTGGCGTGGTTCGAGGGCCGCTACCAGAAGGCCGAGCGCGAGGCGCTCAAGTCGCTCGACGACGTCGAGACCGACGAGAACCGCGCGCTCGCGCTGCTGATCGCCGCCCGCGCCGCCCATGCGATGAAGGACGGCGGCAAGCGCGATGCCTACCTGTCGCGGCTGGAGGACATGGGCCCGCGCGCCCAGCTCGCCCGCCACATGGTCAGCGCCGAGCTTCTGTTCGAACAGAAGCAGCTCGACGCCGCCCTGCGCGAAGTCGAGGCCGCCCGCGCCGAATCGCCCAACCTGACCGCCGCGCTGGCGCTCGAGCTGAAGATCCGCCAGCGCCAGCAGGCGCCGGACGCCGTGCTGGGCCTGACCGAAAAACTGCTGAAGGCCGACGCGATCAGCGCCGAGCAGGCCCGCCGCTACCGCCTGGCCGCCTGGCTGCAGCAGCTGGGCGCGCATATCGACCCGGCCGAGCTCAAGCGCTGGTGGAGCAAGATTCCGGTCCAGGAAAAGAGCAACGACGACTTGGTTCTGGCGGTGGCCCGCCAGGCCGGCGCGCTGGGCGATCCGGCCCTGGCCGTCAGCCTGCTGGCCGACCGCCTCGACGCGGAATGGTCGGACGTGCTGGCCGGCGCCATCGGCCAGTACGTCGAGGGACTCAGCGACGAGCAGCGCCTGGCGCTGGTCAAGCGCGCCGACAGGTGGCTGGCCGGCAACAGCCGCGACGCCAAGCTGCTGCTGACCCTGGGCCGGCTGGCCCGGGCGCAGCAGCTGTGGGGCAAGGCGCAGGGCTATCTGGAAGCCAGCGCCTCGCTGGAGCCGTCGCTGGCCGCCCACGCCGAGCTGGCGCGGATGTTCGAACAGCTCGACCGGCCGGACGATGCCGCCCGCCACTACGAAGCCAGCGTGGCGCTGGCGCTGGCGCAAGCCTGATCCGGTCCGCCGCACCAACGACAACGCCGCCCCGAGGGGCGGCGTTTTGCATGGCCGGCCGCGCATCGCGGCGTGGCCGGCGGCGCTTACTGGCCGAACCGGCTCCAGCGCTCGGCGCGGAAACCGCGCTTGATCGCGGCGTAGGTCTTGCGGTCCTTGCCGGCCAGCTGGCCGGCCAGCGCCAGCGAGCCTGGCAGCAGCGTCGCCTCGTCGAAGGCGGCGTGGACGATTCCGGCCGCCGCCGCCTCCTCGCCGCCGATGCGGCGGCCGGTGAGCGCCAGCTCCAGCCGCACCTTCTCGTTGGGCAGGCTGTTGACGCATTCGGTCATCACCGGGGTGAACGGTAGCTTGATGTCGATCTCCGGGAAGCAGAAGAAGCCGCGATCCGAGCGCATCGTCCGCACGTCGCACACCGAGGCCAGCAGCGCGCCGCCGCCGAAGGCGTGGCCGTTGATCGCGCAGACGGTCGGGCAGCCGAACAGCGCCAGCCGCACCAGCAGCTGGTCCAGCCGCGGCACGAAAGTGCCGAGCAGGTAGGGAAAGCCGCCCTTGCCCTGCACGTATTCAAGGTTGATGCCGTTGCTGAAGAACTTGGCGTCGTCGGACGTGATCAGCAGCGCCACGTTGGCCGGGTCGTTCTCGACCGTATCCAGGTGGGCGTTGAATTCGTCGAGGGTCGCGTCGTCGAACGAATTGGCGGCCGCGCCGTTGTTCAGCTTCAGCACATAGACGGCGTCGTGTTTTTCCAGCGTGAGTTGCGGCATCGAGTAAGCTCCCGGGTGAAATGACAAAGGCCGGCGGCGGCGGGACGGGCTGGCCGCCGACAGATTGCCCCATCATGCCTCAAACGATTGTTTGAATTCAAGCATGGCGCGCCACGCCCCCTCCAGCTTGCTAGAATCCGGGCTTCCCACGCTTTTCCCTCTTATTTTTCAGGCAGTTTTCGATGGATTCCGATTTTCTCGCCGGCCTCAATCCCGAGCAGCGCCAGGCGGTGACGACCACCACGCCGGCCCTGGTGCTGGCCGGCGCTGGCAGCGGCAAGACCCGCGTGCTGACCACCCGCATCGCCTGGCTGATCCGCGAAGGGCTGGCCTCGCCCGCCACCATTCTCGCCGTCACCTTCACCAACAAGGCCGCGCGCGAGATGCAGACCCGGCTGTCCGCGCTGCTGCCGGTCAACCCGCGCGCGATGTGGATCGGAACCTTCCACGGCCTGTGCAACCGCTTCTTGCGCGCCCACCACCGCGACGCCGGCCTGCCGGCCACCTTCGCCATCCTCGACACGCAGGACCAGCTCGCCGCGATCAAGCGCCTGATGAAGAGCCTGCAGCTGGACGACGAGAAATATCCGCCGCGGCAGGTGATGGCCTTCATCAACGGCAACAAAGAGCGCGGCCTGCGCGCCGACAAGGTCGACGCGCACGATGCCTACTCGCGCAAACTGGCGGAAATCTGGCGCGAATACGACGCGCAGTGCCGGCGCGAGGGCGTGGTCGACTTCGCCGAGCTCTTGCTGCGCAGCTACGAATTGCTGGCCGCCAACGCCGCGCTGCGCGCGCATTACCAGGCGCGCTTCTCGCACATCCTGGTCGACGAATTCCAGGACACCAACAAGCTGCAGTACGCGTGGCTGCGGCTGATGACCGGCGAAGGCGCCTGCATTTTCGCGGTGGGCGACGATGACCAGTCGATCTACGCCTTCCGCGGCGCCGAGGTCGGCAATATGCGCTCGCTGATGCAGGATTACGCCATCGCCGCGCCGATCAAGCTGGAACAGAACTACCGCTCGACCAGTGCGATCCTCGACGCCGCCAATGCGCTGATCGCCAAGAACGCCGGCCGGCTGGGCAAGAACCTGTGGACCGCCGCCGGCGACGGCGAGCCGATCCGGGTCTACCGCGGCTGGAGCGACAATGACGAGGCCGCCTTCGTCGCCGACGAGACGCGCGCCCTCAAGCGCGAGGGTATGGCCCTGTCCGACATCGCGGTGCTGTACCGCTCCAACGCCCAGTCGCGCGTGCTGGAACACGCGCTGTTCCAGGCCGGCCTGCCTTACCGCGTGTATGGCGGCCTGCGCTTTTTCGAGCGGCAGGAGATCAAGCACGCGCTGGCCTATCTGCGCCTTGCCGCCAGCCCGGACGACGATACCGCGCTCTTGCGCGTGATCAACGTGCCGGCGCGCGGCATCGGCGCGCGCACGGTGGAAAACATCCAGGCCGCCGCGCGCGAGCAGGGCGTGAGTCTGTGGCAGGCGGCGTGCGCCATCGGCGGACGCTCGGCCGCCAGCGTCGGCAAGTTCGTGCTGCTGATCGAGCAGTTGCGCCTCGATGCCGGGGTGCTGCAGTTCGCCGAACTGGTCAGCCACCTGATCGACGCCTCCGGCCTCAGGGCGATGTACGAGGCGGAGAAGGACGGCGGCGAGCGGCTGGAAAACCTCGATGAGCTGGTGAGCGCGGCGGTGTCGTTCCAGCCGGACGATCCGGCGCAGGTGATGGTGGAGTTCCTCGCCCACGCCTCGCTGGAGGCGGGCGAGCACCGGGCCGGCGCCGGCGACGACGCGCTGCAGCTGATGACGGTGCACGCGGCCAAGGGGCTGGAGTTCGACGCGGTGTTCCTCACCGGACTGGAAGAGGGGTTGTTCCCGCACGAGAACAGCTTCAGCGATCTGGACGGGCTGGAGGAAGAACGCCGGCTGATGTACGTCGCCATCACCCGCGCGCGCCAGAAACTGACGCTGACCCATGCGCAGAGCCGCATGCTGCACGGCCAGACCCGCTACTCGCTGCCGTCGCGCTTTCTGGACGAATTGCCGGCCGAACTGCTGAAATTGCTGAACGACACGCCGGCCGCCCGGCCGCCGGCCATGCCGAACGAGCAGCCGCGCCAGCCGGCGCCGATTAAACGGCATAATGCAGCGGCCGGCGGCTTTAGCGTCGGCCAGAGCGTCACCCACCCGAAATTCGGCTTCGGCGTCATCGTCGACGCCGAGGGCGGGGCGGACGACGCGCGTGTCGAAGTGAATTTCCGTGACGCGGGCCGCAAGTGGCTCGACCTGCGTTACGCCAAACTGACTGCCGCCTGAAGACGACGATGAGCAAAGATCTAACTAAAAATAACGCCAGCTACCAGTCTATTTCCAGCGTACAGCCGGTGCGGATCCGGATGCAGGACGAAAACCCCTATTCGTCCAAGCTGTTCCTCATCATCGACAACGTGCCGGAAATGCAGCGGGCGCTGTCGATGACCCTGTCGTCGTTCGGCGCCAACAAGGTCGAATACGCCAACCGCGCCTCCGACGCCATGTCCAAGCTGGCCCGCTTCGATTTCGACGTGGTGCTGTGCGACTTCGACCTCGGCAACGGCTATGACGGCCTGCACCTGCTGGAAGAAATCAAGCAGAAGAACCTGATCAAGCAGTCCTGCGTGTTCATGATCGTCACCGCCGAATCCCGCGTCGAGCGGGTGGTGAGCGCGGCCGAGCTGGCGCCGGACGCCTACCTGCTCAAGCCCTTCTCGGGCGAGCAGCTGCGGGTGCGGCTGGAAAAGGCCATGCGCCGCCGCGGCGCGCTCAAGAGCGTCGACACTTTCATCCAGAAGAACGAATACCTCGCGGCGATCACCGAGTGCGACCGCCGCATCGCTGAGCGCGACGAATTCTTGCTGGACTTCATGAAGCTCAAGGGCTCGCTTTCGCTGCAGATCGGCGATCATCTTGGCGCCGAATCGCTGTACAAGGAAGTTCTGCAGATCAAGGCGCTGCCGTGGGCCAAGCTCGGCCTGGGCAAGGCGCTGGTCGGGGCCAAGCGTTTCGACGAGGCCCGCCCGCTGTTCGAGGAAGTGCTGGACGAGAACAGCCGGGTGATGGAAGCCTACGACTGGCTGGCGCGCATCCAGGAAGCCAAGCACGAGTTCGGCCACGCCAAACAGACGCTGCAGACCGCGACGGAGCTGTCGCCGGTGGTGATCCGCCGTCAGAAGAAGCTGGGCGAGACCGCGATGCAGGAAGGCGATTTCGCCACCGCCCAGACCGCGCTGCAAAAGACCATCGACCTGGCCAAGTACTCCAGCTATCGCTGCCCGGACGACTACGCGGCGCTGGCGCGCGCGCAGGTCGCGGCCGGCGAGCTGAGCGCGGCGGCGCAGACCGTCTCCAACGTGCGGCGCGAGTTCCGCGGCGACCCGGTTGCGGACTGGACCGCCACGGTGATGGAAAGCTCGGTGGCGACCGCCTCGGGCCAGCCGCACCGCGGCCGCGAGCTTCTGGAAGCGGCAATTGAAAAGTATCGCGATCTATCGCCTATGCTGAACGAGAGCGCACAGCTTGAACTCGTCCACGCCTGCTACAAGAGCGGCCGCGAAGACGTGGCGGTGCGCGTGGTGCAGCAACTCGTGAAGAACAACCACGACAACGAGGCGCTGCTCGATCGCGTCGGCTACGTTTATCAGCAGATCGGTCGCGCGGAAGACGGCAAGAAGCTGATCGAAGACAACGTGCAGACCGTGGTCGACCTCAACAACGAAGCAGTGCGGCTGGCGCAGGCGGGAAAGCTGGAGGAGGCGGTGGCGATGTTCAACAAGGCCGTGGACGAATTGCCGACCAACATCCAGATCTCGCTCAACGCCGTCAACGCCATTCTGGCGCTGGTACACCGCAAGGGCTGGCACGAGAGCTTTGTCGCGTGCGCACACGGTTATCTGGAGCGTGTGCGCAAGGCCGATCCGGCCAACGTCAAGTTCCAACGCCTGCTTGTCGCGTACCGCACGCTGATAGAGAAGCACGGCAAACAGCAATGGATGCTCTGACCGCAGTCGTTATCGATGATGAACCGCCAGCCCGCGAACGGCTGGCCCTGATGCTCGCCGAAGCCGGCGTGGAAGTCGTGGCCAGCCTGCCGGACGCCTACGCCGCGCTCGACTGGTTTGGCGCCGGCCACCATTGTGACGCCGCCTTTGTCGACATCCAGATGCCGCAAATGAACGGCATCCAGCTGGCGGCGCGACTGGCCCGCCTGCCTCACCCGCCGGCTGTGGTCTTCACCACCGCCCACGAAGAACACGCGCTGGCCGCCTTTGACGTCAACGCGGCCGATTACCTGCTCAAGCCGGTCCGCCGCGACCGGCTGGCGATCACCCTCGGCAAGCTGCCTGTCCACGCGCCCGCCCAGACGCCGGTCATCGCCGCCAACCCCGCCACGCCCCGCCATTTCAGCGTCGCCGAACGCGGCCGCGTCAAGCTCGTCCCGCTCGAAGCCGCGCTCTACCTTAAAGCCGAACTCAAGTACGTCACCCTCAAGACTGGTGACGGCGAACACCTGCTCGACACCCCGCTGACCCAGCTCGAAACCGAACTGGGCGAATGCGCGCTGCGCATCCACCGCAACTGTCTGGTCATGCGCCACGCCATCGCCGGCTTCGAACGCGACCGCGACGGTGGCTGGCACGTCGTGCTCAAGGGCAGCGGCGAACGCCTGCCGGTCAGCCGCCGCCAACAGCACGTCGTGCGCGAATTCCGCTAGTTCCCGCCCCCGCCGGCCGCCAGGCCGGCCCCACCGGAAGGACGCCGCGATGCCGACCCACGCCGTCACCAACCAGCCGCCGCCGCTGGGCGACCTCAACCTGTACGACGGCGACCCTGCCCTGAGCGCCGCCGTCGACCGCTTCGGCGCCGCCTGGGCCCGGCCAGAGCTGAGCACCACCGGCGCGCTGCTCGGACAGGAAGACAGCCGCGAACTGGGCCGGCTGGCCAACCGCCATCCGCCCGAATTCCTCAGCCACGACGCACAAGGGCGACGGATCGACCGGGTGGAATTCCACCCGGCCTGGCACGCGCTGCTGCGCGGCATCGTCAGCCGCGGCCTGCACGCCGACCCGTGGACCCGGCCGCGCCCCGGCGCCCACGTCGCCCGCGCCGCCGCCTTCTACCTGCAGGGCCAGGTCGAGGCCGGCAGCCTCTGCCCCACCACCATGACCTGCGCCACCCTGCCGCTGATCCTGCG
>JASLDQ010000040.1 GCA_030151505.1 Chromobacteriaceae bacterium | reverse complement strand
GCTCGCGCTGCTGCGGCCGCAGCTATTGGCGAAGCGTTTCCTGCCGGCCGAGGTGCTGATGGATTTCGCCAACGGCCAGCTGGCGCGCGCCTGCGGCATCGTCACCGTGCGCCAGCGCCCGGGCACCGCCAAGGGGGTGCTTTTCCTCACCATCGAGGACGAGACCGGGAACGTGAACGTCATCGTGTGGGCCAGCCTGGTCGAACGGCAGCGCCGCGAGGTGCTGAATGCCCACCTGCTGGGCGTGTACGGGATCTGGCAGAGGGAAGGGGAGGTGCGCCACCTGGTGGCCAAGCGGCTGGTGGACATGTCGCACCTGCTGGGGAATCTGGACACCCGCAGCCGGGATTTTTGCTAAGCACAAACCGCCCGCGTATTGCTGTCCAGACAACCTTTGTTTTATAGGTAAAACGCCTTTTTTTATTTAAAACAAAGTGCTTGCGCCGGCCTGAATGTCTGCTATATTTCTTCCATATGACAGCTCATATATGAATTGATGTTTCATATATGAGACAACTGGCGGCGCACCTTGCGCCCAATATGTGAGAGACATGATGATCGAAATCGAATTCCGCAAAGTCGGCAAGAGTTTCATCGACCGGCAAACCTCACAACCGCGAACAGCGGTTTCCAACGTCAACATTTCCATCCGCAGCGGCGAAGTCGTTTCCATCATCGGTCCATCGGGATGCGGCAAAAGCACCTTGCTGAACATGGGGGCGGGCCTCTACCTGCCGAGCGCCGGCGAAGTCTATGTAGGCGGCGAACTCGTCACCAAGCCGGTGCGCAAGGTGGCCTTCATGCTGCAGAAGGACCTGCTGATGCCGTGGCGGACCATTCGCGACAACGTCGCGCTGGGGCTGGAGATCGACGGTGTCGGCGCCAGGGAGCGTCAAGGCATCGCCCAGGAGCTGCTGGCCAAGTGCCACCTGAAAGGCTTCGAGGACCACTACCCCTACCAGCTGTCCGGCGGCATGCGCCAGCGCGCGGCGCTGGCCCGTACCCTCGCGGTCGATCCGCAGGTGCTGCTGCTGGACGAGCCGTTCTCGGCGCTGGATGCCCAGACCAAGATGATCCTGCAACAGGATCTCGCGAAGATGCTGTACGAGAAGCAGAAGACGGCATTGTTCATCACCCACGACCTGATCGAAGGCATTGCGCTGTCCGATCGTCTGCTCGTGATGAGCGAGCGCCCCGGCACCATCATCGAGGAAATCATCGTCGACCTGCCGCACCGCGACAACCCGCTGGAGCGCCGCAAGCTGCCCGAGATCGGCCCGCTGGCCGGGCGCCTGATGGAACTGCTCAAGGTCGGCAAGGATCAGGAAGCGGAACTGCATTGAGCGGCAAGGCCGCACGTCAATAACGAACTATCGGGAGTCATCTCATGAGCATGCAAAAAATCTTCGCCATCGCCGGCTGCAGCATGGTCCTGGCGTTCGCCGCCGCCGGACCTGCGCAGGCGGCGCCGGAAGAAGTCACCTACCTGTTGCCCGCGCCGCCGAACACGCCGGCTTTCGCGCCGTGGATGATCGCGCAGCACAAGGGATATTACGCCGCCGAGAACCTGAAAGTGAACTTCATCGCGGCCAAGGGCGGCGTCGACGTCGCCAAGCAGATCGGTGCCGGCAATGCGCTGATCGGCGGCGCGATCGGCGACACGCCGATCATCGTGCGCGCCAACGGCGTGCCGGTCAAGGCCATCGCGGTGCTGGGCGCCGGCTCGCTGACGATGGTTGCGGCGAACCAGAATGCCGGCATCAAGTCGCTGGCGGACCTGAAGAGCAAGACCGTCACCGTGATGTCCTATACCGACACCACCTATTACGCCCTGCTCGGCAACATGAAGAGCATCGGCCTGGGCAAGAGCGATGCGGCGATCCAGGCGGCTGGCCCGTCGGGCGTCTGGCAGGTATTTGCCGGCGGCAAGGCCCAGGCAATGGCCGGCGTGCCCGACTGGATCGTCAGCGCCACCGACGCCGGCGCCAAGGTCGAGCTCATCGAGACCAACGGCTTCAAGAGCATGGCGCAGGCCATCCTGGCTTCCGACGAGGCGATCAAGACCAAGCCCGAACTGCTGCAGCGCCTGGTGCGTGCCACGCTGCGCGGCATGGAAGACATCATGAAGGATCCGAAAGCGGCGGCTGCCGCCTACGTCGAGGCGGTACCGGCATACAAGGGCAAGGAAGCCAGCATCGAACAGATCTTCAACCTGTACCGCAAGTACGTGTATGCCAACCAGAAGCCGGTGGGCCAGATCGATGCGGCGCGCATGGAAGGCGTCCAGAAATTCTACGTCAGCGAAGGCATCGTCAGCCGCGCCAGCGCCGTCGGCGACCTGTACACCAACCAGTTCATCCCGGGTGCCAAATGAACCGCGTCACCACGATCGCAGCCCCCGCCGTGAGCACCGCGCCGAAGGCCAGCCCGGTGCTGCGCGATAAAGTCCTTACCGTTGCCGGCAGCCTGCTGGTGCTGGTGCTGTTCCTCGGCGCATGGCAATGGGGCCCGACCCTGCTGGGCATGCCCGAGTTCATCCTGCCGCCATTCACGCGCGTCCTGCAGGAGTCGGTCTCCATGTGGCACAACAGCGAGCTGGCGAAGCACTTCGGCATCACCGCGATGGAAGTCGTGGCGGGCTTCGGCCTGGGCTCGCTCCTGGGCCTGGCGGTCGGCGTCGCGCTCGGCCTGTCGCCGCGTACCGAAGCGATGCTCTCGCCCTACATCCTGGCGCTGCAGATCGCACCGAAGGTGGCGTTCGCCCCGCTGTTCGTGATGTGGCTCGGCTATACCGTCTACCCCAAGATCATCGTCGCCATCCTGATCGTGTTCTTCCCGGTCATGATCAACGTGCTGTCGGCGATCCGCACCGTCGACCCGGACATGGTCAACCTGGTGCGCACCCTGAACGCCACGCGCTGGCAGATCTTCTGCCTGGTCGAGTTCCGTTCCGCGCTGCCGGCACTGTTCTCGGGCCTGCGCATCGCCTCCACCCTGGCGGTGATCGGCGTGACGGTGGGCGAGCTGGTGGGCGGCAACCAGGGCCTGGGCTTCCTGCTGGTCGACGCCGAAGGGCAGGGCAATACCGCGGGCGTGTTCGTCGCCATCTGCGCCCTGACGCTCACCGGCATCGTCACCTACGGTGCGGTGGTCTGGGCCGAGCGCCGCGTGCTGCACTACCTGCCGCGCGCCACCACCAGCACCAAGTAATGGACGAGGAGACCAAGATGACCGATACATCCCGACTGCTGGCCGGCCACCGGATCCTGGTGACCGGCGCCGCGCGCGGCCTGGGGCTGGCGTTCGCCACCGCCATCGCCGAAGCCGGCGCCAGGGTGGCCCTGGCCGACATCCTGCACGATGAACTGGACCGCAGCGTCGCGGCGCTGCGCGAGCGCGGCCTGCAAGCGAGCGGCTTCGCACTCGACATGGCCGACCCCGATGCGATCGGCGCCTGCGCCGCCGCCGCCCTGGCATGGCTGGGCGGCCTCGACGGCCTGGTCAACAACGCCGCGATCACGAATTCGGGCGGCCGCTCGTCGGAACAGCTCGACGTCGCCCTGTGGGACAAGGTCATGGACGTGAACGTGCGCGGCACCTGGCTGATGACCAATGCCTGCCTGCCGGCGCTGCGCGCCTCGGGCAAGGGCGCGATCGTCAACCTGGCGTCGGACACGCCGCTGTGGGGCGCGCCGAACCTGCTCGCCTACGTCGCCAGCAAGGGCGCGATCATCGGCATGACGCGCTCGCTGGCGCGCGAGGAAGGCGGCCACGGCATCACGGTCAACGCCATCGCGCCGGGGCTCACCCGGGTCGAGGCGACCGAATACGTGCCGGCCCAGCGCTATCAGACCTACCAGGACGGGCGCGCGCTGCAGCGGCTGCAGGTGCCGGAAGACGTGACGGGCGCGGTGCTGTTCGCACTGTCGGGACTGTCGCGCTTCGTGACCGGCCAGGTCCTTGCCGTGAACGGCGGCTTTGTAATGAATTGAACAACCAGGAGCTCTCAATGAACGACGTGTCCGAACAAAAGCAGATCAAGCGCAGCTGGGACCAGCCGGAAGGCGCCAGCTTCGAGGAGTGGATGAATTCGCGCGTGGCGCGCTTTTCGACCCGCCAGTACGACTGGAACGCCCTCAAGTTCCAGGCCGACTACGACCCGAAATACCGCCGCGCCCAGATGCGCTACATCGGTACCGGCGGCACCGGCGTGGCCAACGACGCCAGCGTGATCCCGTCCGAGCACTTCACCTTCTCGACCATGATCATTCCGGCCGGCCACGAAGGCCCGTCGCACCTGCACGTGGACGTCGAAGAAGTGTTCTTCGTCCTGCGCGGCAAGCTCAAGCTGGTACTGGAAAAGGA
>JASLDQ010000013.1 GCA_030151505.1 Chromobacteriaceae bacterium | reverse complement strand
GCTGCACCAGGATGGTGAGGCGGTCGAGTGCGGAATTGATCACCCGCGGGTAAAAGCCGCCCTGATTGGTCAGGTCGACCGGTTGCTGTGCCTGGACGTCGCTGGTGATGGTCAGCAGGTAGCCGGATGCCAGCGCGGCAGGCAGCGCAACCGTGCCGCCGGCCGCGGTGTCCTGATCCGCATTGAGGTCGATGGAATAGCCGGCACCGAGCGTGAGCGTAGTTTCGCCTCCGCTCGGGCTCGTCAGCACGACGACCACATCCGAGGGGGCAAAGACCTTGAATGCGAACGGGAACTTGGTGGCTATGCCGTTGCCGGGATAGGGACCGGCCTTTCTGTTGGTGCTGGAAATGGTCATCCGTGAAGCTCCTGGAAGTTGCCCGAAGGCTATTCCCGGGAGCTTTCGATACGCGCACTGTCAATGCTTGCTGTCGGGGCTGGCCGCGCCGGTGAGGACGCCGCGTAGCGCGTCGACCGGCCCGGTCGGCTCGATCTTGCCGTCGGCAACGCCGGCGGCGTAGCCAACCGGCCGGGCCGCCAGGCTGGCCGGCAAGCCGAGCGTCATCGACATCAGCGTTGCCACATCGCGCACTGCTTTTTGTGATCCCCCATCTTCGGTCGCGGCCTTGTAGACCGACTTCGGCGCCTGTACCGCGCTTTCCAGCATTGAGATTGCCGGCGAAGTGCTGATCCGGTCGTCGTAGGGTTTGCCGTTCCATGCGTTCACCGCGGCGTTGATGATCGGCCCGGCCACCGGAACCATCGCCGTGGCATTGCGCAGGGGCGCGTAGAACAGCAGGGCCGCCAGCCAGTCGTCCAGATACTCGCCGTCCTTATCGTCGTCACCAGGTCCGCCGCGGAACAGCTGCACGATGGCTTCCGCCGCGACGGCCGGTACCAGAAACCCGAACAGGAACAGGTAAAGCCCGCGCCCGGTGCCGCGGCGCAGCCCGGCATCCGCCATCAGCTTGGCGTACTCGGTGCCCAGCAGGTTGGCCTGCATGTTGAAGTAGCCGGCGAACTGGGTGAACAGGCGCACGAAGGCGTTGCCGGTTTCGAAACGGCTGACGTCCTCCGGCATGGTGCTGCCCTGGGTTTCGCGCACCGCCGAGTCCCCCAGACGCACCGCATCGGCGTGGTTGAGCCCTTCGGCGACGGCCTGGTTGTAGGCGGCGGTCCAGATGATGGGGCTCATCACGTTGTCGAACGCGCTCTGCATGAAGTAGGCGTGGCGCATCGCCCACGCCTGGCCACGCTCCAGCCGCGAGGGATTCAGCAGCACGTCGTTGATGGCATCGCTCATCGTGGCCACCTCGTTTTCCATCCGGCCGGCCATGAACACCGACGCCTCGGCGACCGCCCGGCTCATTTCGCGCGGCGCCTTCATGTAGTCGGCCGTCGCTCCAAGCAGCAGCGACGGTTTGACCTTCACCGCCGCCAACGAGAACCCCGTGATCTGCTGCACGGTGTTGGACAGGTTGCCGAACATGGCGGCCATGCCGGCGCGGGACCGCATCACCGAGAAGAAGCGCATGGTCCCGGCCGAGCCCGGCACCGGCGTTTCCACCTGCTGCTTGGCCGACCGGTTCAGCCACGGCACGATCATGCTGGCCATCGCGGCGGCGTCGACCCGGTTGATGGCCTCGCCGACCTTGCCGGACAGCACCCGCTGCACGTCGCGCACCGGCATTTCCATGTGCGAGAACAGCAGCACCTTGTCGATGTGCTGGGCGAGCGTGCGCAGGTCCAGCAGCAGCGGCCGGTTGTATTCGACCCGGGCCTTGGTGAATCCCTTGGGCGTGGTCGGGAACGCATAGGCCATCGCGGCGTTGTCCTCGTCGGCCAGCTTGCGCAGTTCCGCATCCTTCACGACGCGGGTGTCGGCCATCGCCGGCACGTAGCCGCCGCGGTACTCGCCGAACGGTGTCTGCACCGGCTCGGCGGTGATCTCGTCGAAGTAGCGCCCGAACACGTCGCGGTGGGTCTTCTGGGCCAGGGGCTTGGTCGAGTCCAGCAGGTCCCACACGCCTTGGGCAAAATCGAAATGGGCCTGGGTCAGTTTGCCCTCGTTGACCATGCGGCCGACAAAGGCATCCCAGCGCGAGGTGTCGAGGGAGCCGTCGGGAAGCTCGGCGGCCCAGCCGCGCCCGAGCAGCAGCTTGCGCTTGTTGCTGGCGTTGCCGGTGTGCAGGATGGCATGCAGGATCTCGTTGATGGCGGACCCGCCGCTGTCCTTGCCGAAGGTGTAGCCCAGCTCGGGCGCTGCCAGCACCATGGGTTTCAGCGTCGGCGCAATGCCGTCGACCAGCGCGCGGAATTCCTTGAGGTAGTTGGCCTTGTCGGCCCGGTAGGCGTCCGCGCTGTCCTTGATCCGGTTCCAGACGAAACGGCGGAACGGTCCCATCGACTGGCTGCCGTCCATCTGGCCCACCCAGCTTTCCATCCGGCGGGCGAAGGCGATCAGCGCCTTGAACTTGGCCATGCACGCCTCGCCCGGGGTGACGGCCTGACCCTCGCCCGGGATGGTGTCGGGAATGCCGATTTCCTCCAGCCGGGCGTGGAGTTCGTTTTCCACGTCTTGCCGGTCGAGCAGATTGCCATCTACCTCCATCTGCCGCGAGCGCTTGGCCAAGTGCAGGATGGCGTCGATCTCGTCACGCAGGCCGCGCAGTTCCTCGACCGTCAGTTCGCGCACCGGCTTGGCATTGGCCTCGGCCGCATCGATCGATGCCTGGATGACGCCGTACATCTCCGGGTCGTAGTTCTGCACGGCGTTCAGGTATTCGCTCGCCCGCCTGGCGCGCCGCTCGGCCACGCCGTATTCCCCGAGAATGGCACGCACGGCGTTGATCAGATCGAGGTCGTAGCTCTTGCCCAGCTTGCTGTCGGCCCGGTTGGCCAGTTGCGACCAGCTGCGGATGATCGCATCGGCCTCGGCGCGGGCCTCGTGGGAAGCCTTGGCCGCATAGTTCTGGATCAGCTGGTTGCGCTTCTCGGCGGCGGCCGTGGCCAGATCGCCGGCCTTCATCGCCGCGGCGGCGTTCTTGGCTGCCCGGGCTTCGGCGTTCGCATACTGGCTCGGGCGCAGGTCGCGCACTGCGGTGCGGGCGACCAATGCCGCCGCGTACTCGCGCGCGGCGCCGGCAAGGAGTTTGCGCTGGCCGGTGGCCTGTGCCAGCGCATTGGCTTCGGTCGCCACGAAACGCGCGCGGGCATCGTTGTGAATCGCGGCGTCGGCCGCCCGCTCGATCGCATCGGGGCTCGACAGCTCGCCATGCCGTTGCAGCATCCGGGCATCGGTCAGCGCCGCGATGGCCTCTTGCGGCGGCTGGACTTCGGCCAAGGCGCGCAGCAGGGCATCCCCGGAATCGAAGCCGAACTTGTCGGCCACCAGATCCGGGTGCAAGCCGTCTTTCGCCGTCATCCGGCGGGCCTGCACGGCATTGGCCACCTCGGCCGGCAGACCCATTTCCCGCATCGAGGCCAGCTCGATCCGGCCCGCCTGCATGGCGCCAAGGTCCAGATCCTCGCCGGCCAGCCGCTCGGCGCCGTAGACATCGGCCTCGGCGAAGTCGGAATAGACCGCGTCGCCGCGCAGCTCGGCATCAAAGCGCTCTTCCAGATCGCGCACGTCGGCCTTGCCGTGCTCGTCCAACGGCAGATAGCCGTGCTGGGCGAGCGCTTCGACCATGCCGTCGATCGTCAAACCACCCTCGCGGCGCCACACCGGCTTGCCGAACACGCCGGATTGCGGTTTGTCCTTGGGGTCCGTACCCCATTGGGCGATCACCTCGTTCTTGTTCAGCCCGCCCAGCTTGGCGATGGCAACGAACAGGGAGTCTCGCGTCTCGTTGACCACGTTCGGATCGGATGGCGCACGGCGCGATGCGTCGATTTTGTCTTCGGCGCCGATCCGGCCGGTAAGGAACTGCCAGGCACGATAGACCGGCTGGCTCATGACCTCGCGCCGAGCCTCGATCTGCACCTCCAGCCGCAGCTCCGCCGCCTCCCGCTGCAGGCGCTTGAGCTCGCGGCTGCGGGCGTTGTGCAGCCAACGCATGTCGCGGAGCGCGCGGGTTTGCAGCTCCTCGATGGCGGACCGGGTCGCGTCGATGCCCTGCGCCTGATAGGTGGCGAATTCCGCCGGCGTCATGCCGGCCTGCTCTGCAGAGCCGAACAGCGGCATCATGCTGCGCCCCTGTTCGGCCAGCTGGATTTCTTCGGTGCTGGCCAGCATCCGGTCGAACACCCCGCGCACCTCGTCATTGAGCTGACCGGCTTCCGGGTGGCTGGCGAGGAAGGCTTTCAGCGAGCG
>JASLDQ010000263.1 GCA_030151505.1 Chromobacteriaceae bacterium | reverse complement strand
GCTGGAGCAGGCGGTGGCCATCGCCAAGGCGCTGGACGACGCCGGCGTGGACAGCATCGAAGTCGCCCACGGCGACGGCCTGCAAGGTTCGAGCTTCAACTACGGCTTCGGCGCCCACACCGATCTGGAATGGATCGAGGCGGTCGCCGGCGTGCTCAAGCGCGCCCGCGTCGCCACTTTGCTGCTGCCCGGCATCGGCACGGTGCACGACTTGCAGGCCGCCTACAACGCCGGGGCCCGCACCGTGCGCGTGGCGACCCACTGCTCGGAAGCGGACGTATCGAAGCAGCACATCGAATACGCCCGCAAGCTCGGCATGGACACCGTCGGCTTCCTGATGATGTCGCACATGGTCAGCCCGGCCGAGCTGGCCCGTCAGGCCAAGCTGATGGAAAACTACGGCGCAGAGTGTATCTACGTGGTGGATTCCGGCGGCGCGCAAAACATGTACGACATCGCCGACCGCTTCAAGGCGGTGAAGGACGTGCTCAAGCCGGAAACCCAGACCGGCATGCACGCCCACCACAACTTGAGCCTGGGGGTGGCCAACTCCATCGTTGCGCTGGAGCACGGCTGCGACCGCATCGACGCCAGCCTGGCCGGCATGGGCGCGGGCGCCGGCAACGCGCCGCTGGAAGTGTTCATCGCCGCGGTCGACCGCATGGGCCTGAACCACGGCTGCGACGTGCGCAAGCTGATCGACGCCGCCGAAGACCTGGTGCGCCCGCTGCAGGACCGTCCAGTGCGGGTGGACCGCGAGACCCTGGCGCTGGGCTACGCCGGGGTGTACTCCAGCTTCCTGCGCCATGCCGAAGCGGCCTCGGCCAAGTACGGCATCCCGGCCATCGACATCCTGGTCGAGCTGGGCCGTCGCCGCATGGTCGGCGGTCAGGAGGACATGATCGTGGACGTGGCACTGGACCTGCTGCAGCAACGCGCCGCCTGATCGGTCGCATCGACGGGCAAACAAAAACGGGATGGCTTGGCCATCCCGTTTTTTCGCGCGCCGCAAGCGGTGCAGGCGTTGTTCAGGCCGCGCCGACGCTGACCTTGCCGTAGCTTTCGCGCTCCATTTCAAGGATTTCGACGCAAAGCTGGACCCGAACATCGCCGGGCCACGCACAGGCGTCCCTGAGCACCGCCAGCACGCCGTCGGACAGTTCCCGCCGCACTTCAAGGCTGCGGCCGCTCAGGATCGCCAGCTTGACCAGGACGAAGGCCCGGGCCTCCGGCGCCGTGCCGATCACGAACGTATCGAAACCAACGGCGCGGCTCTTGATATCCACTTCCTTGAAGTGGCCGGAGTCGGCCAGAAAACGGTTGAGTTGCGGCAGCACGGCAGCGGCATCGAACTGCGGCAGGTTGCGGGTATATTCCAGCGTGAGTTGAGGCATGGCGGTTCCAAAAACAGGTCGAACAAGATGAAAGGCGCGAGGCGCGTCCGCAAACATGATACCGGTTCCGCGCGGGGTTCCGCCTGCAGGCACCGGGCATCGGTTCTTCACGACAAAGCATGCCGGTACTGAGTCAGCTTCCGCTGGCCGATACCGGGCCCGAATCGCCGCAAGGCGGCGACCCGCGGTAGTGCCGGATTCATGCGACGGCCAGCAGGTCCGCGACAGGCTTGAAGTCCCAAAATCTTCCTCACCGTCTTGCCGTCTCAATGACGCTGCCTGTGGCGGCTCGCCGGGACGGGATGGTTGCGCCGGCGACACCCGGCTTCGTGCCGCTCGAGGCGAGGAGGAACCCGGCTTGCCCGCCATACCCGGAAAACTTGGTGAGACCTGCCCCCGGTGCCCGGTACCGTTCGGCAAAACCCCGCACCGTCAGGCCAAATGGCTCTAAACTTGCCGGTTTCGCCACCGTTTGATGTCTAACGCATGAATATCGTCTTTCTCGACCGCGCCAGCCTGCCAGTTCCACTGCCCCGCCCCGCCACCGCCTGCGAATGGACCGAATACGACAGCACCGCGCCGGCGGACACCATCGCCCGCGCCATGGATGCCGACGTGCTGATCGTCAACAAGCTGCCGCTGACCGCCGACACGCTGGCCGCCCTGCCCCGCCTCAAGCTGGTGGCCGTGGCGGCCACCGGGGTCAACAACGTCGATCTGGCCGCCTGCCGCGCGCGCGGTGTTCCGGTCTGCAACGTGCGCAACTACGGCCCGGACGCGGTGGCCGAGCACGCCTTCATGCTGATGATCGCGCTCAAGCGCAATCTGCTGGCCTACCGCCAGCAGGTGAACGCCGGCGACTGGAACCGTGCCGAGCAGTTCTGCCTGTTCGGCGCGCCGATCACCGATCTGGCCGGCCAGACCCTGGTCCTGCTTGGCAGCGGCGCCATCGGCGGCAATCTGGCCGACAAGGCGCGCGCCTTCGGGATGAAGGTGGTCCTGGCCGAGCGCAAGGGCGCGGCGGCGGTGCGGGAAGGCCATGTGGCGTTTGACGAGGCATTGACGCAGGCCGACGTGGTGTCGCTGCACCTGCCGCTGACCGACGCCACCCGCAACCTGATCGGCGCGACGGAGCTGGCGTCGATGAAGCCGACCGCCGTGCTGGTCAACACTGCGCGCGGCGGGCTGGTGGACGAGGTGGCGCTGCTGGACGCGCTCAAGGCCGGCACGATCGCCGGCGCGGGTTTCGACGTGTTGGTCGAAGAACCGCCACGCCGCGGCAATCCCTTGCTGGACGTCAGCCTGCCCAACCTGATCGTGACCCCGCACGTGGCGTGGGCCAGCCGCCGCGCAATGGACACGATGGCGCGCATGCTGATCGACAACATCGACGCCTTCATCGCCGGGCGGCCGCAAAACGTGGTGAATTGAGCGCCGTTTACAAAAACGCTCTTGATTGTTACCCCCGACGGTGCCGCTCTCTTGTACTGTCAGGCATCATGCCCCATAAAAAATGCAATGAGCATCCGGCGAGCCGCGACGGCCGCCGGACCCGGCCTTACTTAAAATATCTATTCAGAAGCCCGATCCGATGAGCAGTCATTCCAATAGTCCCGAGCTGTCTTTAGCGCCAGACCACGCCGTAGCACCGGCGGGGTCGATTCTTCGCGGGCCTTTCCGGCCCGACCTGCTATTGGATGAAACCCTGCCGGATCTGCTGGAAAGCACCGCGCGGCGGCGGCCGGCGCATCCGGCCATCTACTGGCAAAACGAAGTCATCACTTATGCGCAGCTGGACCAGCAAGCTGACTTGGCCGCCCACCACCTGATCGAGTCCGGCGTGCGCGCGGGCCAGATGGTGGGCCTGTGCCTGCCGCGCGGCGCCCGCCTGCTGGTGATGCAGGCCGCCATCGCCAAGGCCGGCGCGGCGTGGCTGCCCTTCGAATCGGACACGCCGGTCGACCGGATGAACACCTGTCTGGAAGACGCCGGTGCAGTCGGCCTGATCGCCGAAGGTGCGCTGAGCGACGCCGTCGTGCCGGTCTGGGAGGCCTCCTGTCTGCAGGCCCCGGCGAACGGTCCGCTGCGCCGCCGCGACGGCCTGCGTCCGGACCATCCCGCCTATGTGATCTACACCTCCGGCTCCACCGGCAAGCCCAAGGGCGTGCCGATCAGCCAGGGCAGCATCTGCCACTTCCTGCGCAGCGAAAACGCCGTGCTCGGCGTCAACGAGAACGACAAGGTCTACCAGGGCTTTTCGGTCGCCTTCGACATGTCGTTCGAGGAAATCTGGATCAGCTATCTGGTCGGCGCCTCGTTGTGGGTCGCGCCCAAGCTGCTGACCGGCGACCCGGACGCCCTGCCGCAAGTGCTGCAGCAGGAAGGCGTCACCGTGCTGCATGCGGTGCCGACCCTGCTGGCCCTGTTCAGCCAGGACGTGCCGGGCCTGCGCCTGATCAACCTCGGCGGCGAAATGTGCCCCGAATCGCTGGTCGAGCGCTGGGCCACGCCCGAGCGGCAGATGTTCAACACCTACGGTCCGACCGAAGCGACCGTGTCGGCCAGTCTGGCGCGTTTGCGCCGGGGCGAACCGGTCACCATCGGCACGCCGCTGCCCAATTACGGCCTGCTGGTGCGCGGCGAGGACGGCAGCCTGCTGCCGCAGGGCGAGACCGGCGAGCTGTGCATTACCGGCCCCGGCGTCGCCGACGGCTACCTTGGCCGGCCGGAGCTGACCGCCGAGAAATTCCTGCCCAATCCCCATGCCACCCAACCGCACGAGGCGCGCTTGTATCGCACCGGCGACCTCGCCCGCATCGACGAGGCCGGCCAGATCCAGTGTCTGGGCCGGGCCGACGACCAGGTCAAGGTGCGCGGCTTCCGGGTCGAGCTGGGGGAAATCGAGGCTGCGCTGTGCGAGCTTCCCGGCATCGGCACGGCGGCGGTGCTGCTGCGTCCGCTGGCGGGCATCGATCAGCTGGTCGCCTTCATCGTGGCGGAAGCCGGCAGCACGCCGGACATCCCCGCCCTGCGCGCCGCCCTGCGCGACCGCCTGCCGCCCTACATGATTCCGGCCTTGTTCGAGACGCTGACCGAACTGCCGCGCCTGACCTCCGGCAAGATCGACCGAAAGACCCTGCGCGCGCTGGAGCTGGTGCTTCCGGCCAGCGTGGACGGCGACGAGCCGGTCACGGCCGCCGAGCAGGCGCTGTTCGCGGCGCTGGCCCCGTTGTTTCCCGGCCAGGCATTGCGGCTGGCCGACGACTTCTTCACCGTGCTGGGCGGGCACTCGCTGTTGGCCGCCCGGCTGGTATCGGCCCTGCGCCAGCAGCCGGCCTACGCCAGCCTGACCGTGCACGACGTCTACCAGAACCGCACCCTGCAAAGTCTGGCCACCCGGCTGGAGGCGCTGGCCGCCAGCCAGCACGATGCGCAGACGGAAACCCGGCCGCTGCAAATGCCAGATCAGGCACCAGCTCTCAAGCGGCTCACCTGCGGCATCGCGCAACTGGTTTCGCTGCCCTTCCTGATCGGCCTGCGCATGCTGCTGTGGCTGGCACCATTCTTCACCTATCACCTGATGACCGGCGACGACGGCGACAGCCTGTCGCGCGCCATTACCACCTCGGTGCTGGTCTATCTGGCCGGACTGGCGATGACCTTCGTGATCGCCATCGCCGGCAAGCGGCTGGTGCTGGGTCGCCTGTCGGCGGGCCGCTACCCGCTGTACGGCATCAAGTACTTCCGCTGGTGGCTGAGCGAAAGGCTGATGGAAATGGTCCCGCCCTACCTGATCGCCGGCTCGCCGCTGCAGGCGTTCTATCTGCGGGCACTGGGCGCCAAGGTGGGCAAGAACACCTCTATCGGCACGATTTCGTTCGGTGCACCCGACCTGCTGGAGATCGGCGAAGGCGCCAGCATCGGCTCGTCGGTCAACCTGGAAAATTTCCGGGTCGAAGGCGACAGCTGGGAAGTCGGCCCCATCCGGATCGGCCGCGATGCCTATGTCGGCTCCTACGCCGTGCTGGAAGCGCATACCGTCATCGAAGACGGCGGCCGGCTGGATGGCCTGTCGTCGCTCACACGCGGCCAGCGTGTCGCCGCCGACCGGGTGTGGAGCGGTGCGCCATCCCGCCACCAGCCGGATGCCGCGCTGCCGGAACTGCCGCCGCGTCAGCATCGCAGCCGCCTCCGCCGCAGCCTGGACCTGCTGGCCTACGCCGGCGGCAGTGCGCTGGTGGCCGTGCTGTTCTTCATGCCGATCTTCCCGAGCTTCATCCTGATCGACTGGCTGGATGCGCGCTGGCTTGACCTGATGCTGCAAAGCTCCTCGCTGCCGTTCGCCTTCCTGTGCTACCTGCTGCTGGCGATGCCGGCCAGCGCCGTGCTGGTGATCATGACCGTGCTGATTTCGGCGCTGGTGCGCTGGGCTCTGCTGCCCCGGCTGGCCACCGGCCGCACGCCGGTCTACGGTCTGGCCTACTTCCGCCGCTGGGTGACCAACCAGATACAGGAATCCAGCCTGTTCGTGCTGCACGGCCTGTATGCCTCGGTCTATGCCGGCTGGTGGTACCGCCTGCTGGGCGCCAAGGTCGGCCGTGGCACCGAAATCTCCACCGCCATGGGCGTGGTGCCCGACACGCTGACGCTGGGCGAGGACAGCTTCATCGCCGACGCGGTGATGCTGGGCGACGAGGAAGTCGACCGCGGCTGGATGACCCTGCGCTCCACCCGCATCGGCAACCGCAGCTTCATCGGCAACGGCGCCTACGTGCCGGACGGCACGGTGGTGCCGGACGACGTGCTGATCGGCGTGCAGAGCCGGGCACCGGCCAACGCCCAGATGTCCCCCGGCCAGACCTGGCTGGGCAGCCCCCCGATGGCCCTGCCGGCCCGCGAGCAGATTGCCGGCTACCCCGACCACCTGACCTTCCGCCCTTCGCCGGGCCGCCGCCTGATGCGCGGTCTGGTCGAGGCGCTGCGCACCGTCACGCCGCTGGCAGTGGTGATCGCGGTGGGCTATCTGACCGTGATGAAGGTCATGCCGCTGGCGGCCCGCGAGGATTACGCCGGCGTGTTCGGCGCGCTGATGCTGGCCGGGGTCTTGTACGGCATCGGTTCCTTCCTGTTCATCGTGCTGCTCAAGTGGCTGCTGATCGGGCGCTACCGTCCCCATGCCGCGCCGATGTGGACCGGCTTCGTGTGGAAGAGCGAGGCGATCACCAACCTGTACGAATCGATCGCCGTCCCCAACTTCTTCAACTTCCTGCGCGGCACGCCCTGGCTGCCGATGGCGCTGCGTTGCATGGGCGCACGCATAGGCCACGGCGTGTTCATGGACACCACCGACATCACCGAATTCGACTGCGTGTCGATCGGCGACGGCGCCGTCCTGCACGCGTGGTCCGGGCCGCAGACCCACCTGTTCGAAGACCGGGTGATGAAGGTCGGCAGGGTCGAAATCGGCCGAGGCGTCAACGTCGGCCCGCGCACCACCATCCTGTACGACGCCCGCGTCGGCGACGCGACCCGCCTTGGCCCGCTGACGCTGGTGGTAAAGGGCGAAAGCCTGCCGGCGGGTACCGCCTGGGCCGGCAGCCCCGCCCTGCCCTGGCGGCCGTGAGCCTGACGTCCGTCTGGCGAAGCAGGACGGATGCGGCGGTCGAGCTGGTCCTGTTCCGCCTGCCCGCCCCGCGGCCGGCGCAGCGCGAGGCGATCCGCACCTGGCTTGCCGATGAGCTTCGCCGGCGTCAGGGCGACTGGCGCGGCTGGCGGGAAACACCGCAGGGACCGCAAGCGCTGACAGGGCCGTGGCAGGTTTCGCTGTCCTACTGCCGCGATCATGTGTTGTGCGGCCTGTCCGATCATGGCCGGCCCGGGGTCGACCTGACCGCCATAGAGCCGTTTGACGGACTGACCGACGTCGCCCGCCTCTATCTGGGTCCGGCTGTCGCCGCAAAACTTGCCGCCCTGCCCCTGCCGCATCAGGCCGATGACTTCGCCAAAGCCTGGAGCGCGCTCGAAGCCCGCACCAAGGCCGGCGGCGCCGCACTGACCGAATGGTCGCCTGCGCGCGCGGCTGGCTTGGGCAACGCCGGCCACCTGTGGCAAGGCCGGGTCGGTGAGTTCTGGCTGGCAAGCGCGCTGGCCGACGCCTGAACAACGGCAACGAGAAAGTCCGGGCCATGGCGTGAACTCCTGAGCGTCGGAGCCCAAGCCGCGCGGCTTGCCGCACGGCCTTGGCCAACCCCGAAGCGGGAACGCCCACTCCGACAGGTCCGGTTGTTCAGAGATCAACCATGTCCGCCCCGACAAGCTCTCCCCCGACGCCCCAAAAGAAAACCCC
>JASLDQ010000242.1 GCA_030151505.1 Chromobacteriaceae bacterium | reverse complement strand
CCGTTGTTGAAGTGGCTGCTGACCGATTCCTGCAGGGCCGGGTTGGCGTTGACCTGCTGGCGGAAGGCCTGGGCGGACTGGATGGACATGGGATCGGACTCCTTGGCGTCGGGTTCGCTCGCCCGGTGAGCCGGACGAAATCAGTTGAAGGGGAATGTTAATTCGGAGGCAATTCTATTTGCATGAAAAATTATTGATGCGTGTTGACTTTGAGCAGGGTGAAGCGAAGGCCGCATACGAATGGTCTCTGTTATCTTTGGCAACCCTGCGCGGCTCAGCCTGGCTCGCTTGCCAGGCCTCCTCGGCCCGTCCCTCCCGACACCAGCGCCCTCTCGAGCCCGGACAGTGCGCCGCAAGCGATGCTCAGGACGGCGACGGCGTCCGCGGGGCTGACGTCGAAGCCCTGGCTGCGAGCGAGCTCCGCCAGGGCGACAGGGTCAATGCCGCCATTGTCAGTGCAGCGGGCAATCCGGTTGTGCAGTTCGGGATGTTCGCTGACGTGCCGGCTGAAGGCCTGGGCGGACAGGAAAGACATGGGAATAGAAAGCACGAGCCGTGCAGGGCTTGGGACAGCGAACCTTAATACAACAACAATTTGTTTTTCATGAAGAATTGTTGCTGAACATTGACTTTGCCGACGGTCGGCGCACATGCCACGAACACCTCTTTATCTTCAGGCCCAGGGCACGGAATGCTGCATCGCGGTGCTGGGCGCCGTGCTGGCGCATTTCGGCCGCTGGGTCGACCTGGCGGAGCTGCGCCGGGTCACCGGCATTTCTCGGGATTGCCTTCATGCCGGCGACATCGCCCGGGCGGCGCGCCACTACGGACTGGCGGCGCGGGTGCTGCGCAAAGAGCCGGAGGGGCTGGCCGAACTTGGCTTTCCGCTCATCGTCCATCTCGACTTCGTCCACTTCGCCGTGGTGGACGGCATCAGCGCCACCCATGTCCAGATCAACGATCCATCCCATGGCCCGGTCGAAATTTCCCGCGAAGAATTCGATGAAAGCTTCACCGGCATAGTCATCGCCCTGACGCCGACGCCCGATTTCCGGCCCGGCGGGACGCCGCCAGGCATTCTTGACGGCATCTGCGCGCGCCTGCCGCATCCCGCGCGGCGGCAGATCGGGCTGGCCGCCCTGGCTTCCCTCTGCTTGCCGCTGACGCTGGCGCTGTTCGCCACCGGGCTGGGGACTTGGATGGACCGCGCCGCCGCTGGTCTGGCCTCCGGCGACTGGCCGATGCTGCTCGCCTGGGTCGTGGCCGGGCGGGCGGGCATGATGTGGCTGTCCTTGCGCGGCCTGGCGGCGGCCGAGCGGAACATTGCCGAGTCGGGCACGACCCGCCTGCTCGACCGCTTCGCCCGCCAGCCCCAATCCTTCTTCTCCTACCGCATGCCGGGGGCACTGGGGCATGTGGCCTTGCTCAATCCGGCATGGGCGGCCATGTTGTGTCGCCGCATCCTGCCCGCGGCGGGGCGGGGCGCCAACGCGCTGGTCCTGCTGGCGATGCTGGGCTGGATGCATCCGGCCGCCGGCGCCGGCGTCATTCTGCTGATGGCCATCGCCGGCCTGGCCGTCTGGTGGCTTGTTTCACGCCACGGCTGGCGTCTGCGGCCGATCTTCCTCCAGCCCCTGCCGGCAACGGATGCGGTCGCCTCTCGCCCGGAAGGCAGCAAAACCGGCGGCATGGCCGGCGAGTTGCAGGCGATGCAGGCAGGGCGTCTGGCCGGCGCGATCCGCGAGCGGCAGATCATGGCGCCGGTCTTTCTCGCCTTGCGCGCCATTCCGCATGCGACTGCGCTGGCGGTGGCCATCCTGCTCGTGGTCCTCGTCGGCGTCGCCCAGCCGGGCCAGTTGCTGGCACTGCTGATCCTCGCCTGGCCGATTCCCCGCGTGCTTCCCGCGCTCGCACGGTTGCCGGGAGACATCCTGACCCTGCGGATGCAGCTCTTCCTCCTCGACGACGCAGAAACCCTCGTCGAGCCGGTGAAATCCATGTCCGCCGATAGTGCGCCGACCTTGCCGCCCGATGCCGCGCTGGTCGCCCGCAACCTGACTTTCGGTTATGCGCGCAGCCGGCTTCCCTTGCTGCAGGACGTGTCGCTGACGCTCGCGTCCGGCGAGGTGCTTGGCATCACCGGCTCGTCCGGTGGCGGCAAGTCCACGCTGGCGGCGGTACTGAGCGGAGTGTTTACACCCTGGGCGGGGAGCGTGAGCCTGGGCGGGGTGTCGCTGGCCGCACTGTCGGCATCGGCGCGACCGGCCATGGCAGCTTGGATCGGCAAGGAAACCTTCTTTTTTGCCGGTAGCCTGCGCGACAACCTGCGGCTCTGGCATGACGGCGTTTCCGATGCCGAACTGGATGCCGCGCTGGCCGACGCCTGCCTGACCGACGTGGTGGCCGCGCGCCCGGACGGGCTGGACAGCCCGGTGTCGGCGCGCGGCGGCAATTTCAGCGGCGGCCAGCGCCAGCGGCTGGAAATCGCCCGTGCGCTGGTCCATCGACCCAGGCTGCTGTTGCTGGACGAGGCAACCGACGGTCTTGATCCGGCCATCGAAACGCAGCTGCTGGCGAATCTGCGGCGCCGGGGCTGCATGGTCGTGCTGGTCAGCCACCGCCTGAGCAGCCTGTCCGCCTGCGACCGTGTCCTGCGGGTTGAAGACGGGCGCATCGTGGTGGCCAGCGAGGGTCACGCAGGCCGGCCGGCTGACGCGGAGCCGGCGGTTCCCGTGCAGCTCGGTCTGCATGAGGATCTGTCCTGCGTCGACGAGGCCTGCCTGCCCGTGCCGGACCCGGCGCGGCTGGCGGCCTGCTTCACGCAAGTGATGCGAGCCGGCGGGCTGACCGGCCGCGACACCGGCGTTCCCGTGCTGGACGCCGGCAACCGTGACCGCTCGGTCCGGTCGCTGGCTCAGGCCCGGGGCATGGCGGTGCGACGGGTGCGTTTCACCGTGGAAAGCGGGTGGAAGGAAGACCCCGGCCCCTTGCTGACATTCGCCCGGGCAACCGGCGAACCCGTGCTGGTGAGGCGGTGCCGCGGCTCGTCGTCCGGCTATGTGGTGTCGGACGCTGACGGGAGCGTTCTGCCGCGCCAAGGTGCGTTGCAGGACTGGCTCGATCCCGATTGTTACGCCTTCACGGCGCTGCCGGTCGGCGCCGGCGGGCCGGACAGCGTGGCCGGCCTGCTCGGACGGACCATCGTGCGCGAACGCGGCCCGCTCGCCGGTGCCGTGGGGACTTCGCTGCTTGGCGGCTGTCTGGCCTTTGCACCGGTCTGGCTGATCGTGGAGGCCGGGCAGGGCGGGTTGTGGCTGCCGTGGCTCGCCGGCTTGCTGGCCGTCGCGGCGTTGTTGTGGGAATGGCAGGCCGGGCTGTTGCTGGCAAGGGTGGTCGGCCGGCAGCAGGCCGGCGTGGATGCGGAACTGCATCACCGCGTGCTCGACATGACCGTTCCGGCCCGGGTACGCCTCGGCGCTTCCCGTCTGGCGGCCGGGCTGCAAGGCGGCCAGCGCGTCCTGCAGGCGCTGCATAATGTTGCCGCGCCGGAGAAGTCCCTGCCGGGGGCGCTGGGCGGCGTGATCGGCGGGGTGCTGGCGCTTGCGCTGCTGCGGCCGGCGTGGGGGCTGGCGGGCGGAGGGCTGGCCCTGGGCGCGCTGTTGCCGGCGGTCTGGCTGGCATCGTCCGACCGCCTGCGCCAGCAATGGACCGAAGCCGGCTGGCGCAGCGCCCGTTTTCTGGCCGACGTGCTGGACAGCCTTACCCGCTTGCGGGCAGCCGGCCGGATGGAAGCCGCTTTTGCGCACTGGCGGGCACTGGAGAGGCAGGTTGTCGGGCTGGCGGGGGCTC
>JASLDQ010000197.1 GCA_030151505.1 Chromobacteriaceae bacterium | reverse complement strand
CTACGGCGCCGAGCTGGTCGAGCAGAACTGCCCCGGCCTGACCACGGTGGCCGGCCGGCTTGGCATCGAGCGCCGCCGCGAGCTGCTGACGCAAAGCCGCGCCCGCGCCATCGTCGACGCCACCCACCCCTACGCCACCGAAATGTCGAAGCAGTTGATCGAGCTGGCGCGCGAACTGGCCTTGCCCTACCTGCGCTACGAGCGCCCCGGCGCCGCCGACGCCCATCCGGCCCACCGCGCCGCGACGATGGAAGACGCCGCACAACTGGCGATGCGCCTCGGCCAACGTATCTTCCTCGCCACCGGCAGCAAGGATCTGGTGAGCTTCGTCAAGGCCGACGGCGCCGATCAGCGCCAGTGGTTCGTGCGCCTCGCCCCCGACCCGCAGCACCTGCAGCGCGCCATCGACGCCGGTGTGCCGCGCGCCCACCTGGTCGCGATGCAGGGCCCGTTCTCGCAGGCCGCCAACGAGACGCTGTGGCGCGACTGGGGCATCGACTGCGTGGTGACCAAGGACTCCGGCGACGCCGGCGGCTACCGTGCCAAGGCGGACGCCGCCGCCACGCTCGGCATCCCGCTGATCGTGATCGACCGCCCCCGCGTCGACTATCCGGCCGTCGCCGGCGACTTCGCCACCGTACTGGCCGCCCTCGCGGAGCTGCCGGCATGAGCGCGCCGCGCATTCCGGTCACCGTCGTCACCGGCTTTCTCGGCGCCGGCAAGACCACGCTGCTGTCGAACCTGATTCGTGACAGCAAGCAGCGCCGGCTGGCGATCCTGGTCAACGAATTCGGCGAGGTGTCGATCGACGGCGCGCTCTTGCGCGGCGAAGGCAGCGAGGTGGAGATTCACGACCTGTCGAACGGCCTGGTCGCCTACGACGACGATGAGGACTTCCTGCCGACGATGCAGGCGTTGTGGCAACGTCGCAGCCTGATCGACCACGTGCTGATCGAGACTTCGGGCTTGGCGCTGCCCAGCGCAGTGATGGAGCAGCTGCAGGGCGAGGCGCTGGCGCCCTATTTCGTGCTCGACGCCACGCTGGCGGTGGTGGACACCCCGCTGCTGCTGGCAGGCAGCTTCGGCCAACCTTCGAATGGGCAGCCCGGCGTCGATGCCTCGGTCGCCGAGCTGTTCAACCAGCAGCTCGCCAACGCCGACATCGTGGTGCTGAACAAGATCGACGGCCTCGACGACGAGGCTCTGCTCGCGGCGGAATCCCGCGTGCGCGACATCGCGCCATCGATCCGCTTCATCGAGCTCGCCTACGACGCCAAGCTCGACACCCGGCTGACGCTGGGCCTGCACCTGCACGAACCGGCCAACACCGGCCACCGCCACTACGGCCCGGTGGCCAGCATGCCGGGGCTGGCGATGCGCCCGCTCGCCAACCAGGGACTGCTCGACGGCCACAGCCACGGCGGACTGGGTGCGCACAGCCACGGCCTGACGACGCACAAGCACTTCCACGAGCAGGACCCGGGCTGGCAGTCGTTCATGATCCGCAGCCCCGAGGCACAGGACGCCGACACCCTGCGGCGCGCCATCGTCGCCATCGCCCGCAGCGAACCGCTGTTGCGCATCAAGGGTTTCGCCCCGCCGCGCTCGGGTGAGGGCCGGCTGCTGGTGCAGGGCGTGCGCAGCCGCATCGAGCTCAGCCACGAACCCGCCGCGGCACCGGCAAAGCAGGCGCAACTGGTGTTCATCGGCTACCACCCGAGCCGGCCGCGCATCGTCGAGCAGCTGAGAGAGCTGACCGGCACCGCCTGGCGCTGATGCCCCTTCATTAGGCGGCTGCGCCTCCACATCTTGCACGCCGGCAGTACTGCGTGCGCATCTTTGATGCGCTCAGCGATACGGAATCCTCATGTACTCCATGTACATTCCGGTTCCTGTGCGCTGGCGGCACTCAAGCTGTTTTGGCTCGCTCGCCTACTGAAGCAGGCGATTGAATGAAAAGAGGAATTGCATCATGAAAACCGACCCGACCTCCCACCAGCGCATGACAGAGCGGCGCAAGGCCGGCTTCGAGAAGAAGAAGGCCGCCGCCACCAAGGAAAAGGGCCTGTTGATCGTCAACACCGGCACCGGCAAGGGCAAGAGCAGCGCCGCCTTCGGCATGGGCCTGCGCGTGGTCGGTCACGGCATGCGGCTGGGCGTGGTGCAGTTCATCAAGGGCGCGCTGCACACCGCCGAGCGCGACCTCTTGGGCGGTTTCGACAACTGCGATTTCCTCACCATGGGCGAGGGCTACACCTGGAACACGCAGGACCGCGACGCCGACATCGCCACCGCCCGCAAGGGCTGGGATGAGGCGCGCCGCATGATCGAGAGCGGCGAGTACGACATGGTGATTCTCGACGAGCTCAACGTGGTGCTGAAGTACGACTACCTGCCGCTGGAAGAAGTGCTGGCGGTGTTCGCCGCCCGCTCGCCCGACCTGCACGTGGTGGTCACCGGCCGTCACGCGCCAGAGGCGCTGATCGAGGCGGCCGACCTCGTCACTGAAATGAAGCTGGTGAAGCACCCCTACCGCGAGCAGGGCATCAAGGCGCAACAGGGCGTCGAGTTCTGAACATGGGCACCGACTCCGTGCGCCACTGCCCGGCGCTGTTCCTCACCGCGCCGGCCTCGCACCAAGGCAAGACCACGCTGACCGCCGGCCTCGCGCGCTACCACCGCGACCAGGGCCGCAAGGTCCGCGTATTCAAGACCGGGCCGGACTTCCTCGATCCCTACATCCTCGAACGCGCCTCGAGCCACCCGGTGTATTCGCTCGACCTGTGGATGACCGGCGAGGCCGACTGTCAGCGCCGGCTGTACGACGCGGCAGGCGACGCCGACCTGATCCTGATCGAGGGCAGCATGGGCCTGTTCGACGGCACACCGTCGAGCGCGGACCACGCCGACACTTTCGGCGTGCCGGTGCTCCCGATCATCGACACCACCGGCATGGCGCAGACCTTCGCCGCCGTCGCGCACGGCCTCGCGAGCTTCCGCCCCGGCCTGCCGTTCCACGGCATGCTGGCCAACCGCGTCGCCAGCGCCCGCCACGCCGAGATGCTGCTGCAGGCGCTGCCACCCGGCTTGCGCTGCCTCGGCACCGTGATGCGTAGCGACGCGATGACGCTGCCGGAGCGCCACCTTGGCCTCGTGCAGGCGCAGGAGATCGACGACCTGGAAGCCCGGCTGCAGAGCGCCGCTGCGCAGATCGCCGCCACGGATCTCGTCGAACTACCGCCACCGGTCGCCTTTCGACCAACGTTGGCCGAGGCCGTGCCACGATTGCTCTCGGGAATAAAGATCGCCGTCGCCCGCGACAAGGCGTTCTCCTTCATCTACCCGGCCAATCTGGAACTGTTAAC